>NZ_JBFTLQ010000081.1:0-33903 GCF_056396525.1 Cupriavidus sp. 05T41 | reverse complement strand
CGCATGCGCAGCCCTTTGCCAATCTGAGCAAGGCCTGGAGCAAGTTCTTCGACGACGTAAAAAGGGGAAAGAATGCTTATCGCCCTGTCTTCAAGCGGAAGGGAGAGGCGCGCGATGCTTTCTACGTCGCCAACGACAAGCTGACCGTAGGTGAGAGGCAGGTACGTCTGCCCGTGCTGGGCAAGGTGAGGATGAAAGAGGCWCCGCGGTTCGGCGGCAAGATAATGGGCGCCACGGTGTCACGCGATGGCACACGCTGGTATCTGTCGCTGCAGCAGGAGGTGGACATATGCTGGATTGRGCCGGCGACTCGCCGCCCGGTCACCGGCGTCGACCTCAACGTCAAGGAAATCGTCTGCTCTGAYGGCAAACGTTATGMGACGCCGCGTGCGCTGAAGAAGGCGCAGAAGCGGTTGACGAGGTTGCAGCGGTCGGTGTCGCGCAAGATGGAAGCGCAGAARCAACGTATGGGCCTAGGTAAAAAGGGCCGGATTCCCAAGGGGGTGCGTCTTCTCCCGTCCAAGAACCGTGAGAAGGCATCGCGAAAGCTCGCTGATCAGCATCGAAAGATCAGGTGCATTCGCAATGACTTCACGCACAAGATGACGACCTCGCTCACACGTGAAAACCAAACGTTGGGCATCGAGGACTTGTCTGTGCAGGGAATGACTGCAAGCGCCAAGGGGAGTGTCGACAAACCGGGAAGAAATGTCCGTCAAAAGGCTGGCCTGAACCGCGCCATTCTCGACGTGGCATTTGGGGAGATTCGTCGCCAGATCGAGTACAAGAGCACTTGGTATGGGACAACGCTAGTGACTGCGGATCGCTTCTTTCCTAGCTCAAAGCGTTGCTCATGCTGCGGCGAGGTAAATTCGGCTTTGACGTTAAGGGATCGAGAGYGGACTTGCGTAAGCTGTGACACGCGCCATGACAGAGACTTTAACGCGAGCGTCAACCTTGAACAAATGATTTCACTACCCGAGGCTGTCGGGAAAGTTAAGCCTGTCAGATACGAGCCTGGCCAGTCAGGAGGTTCGGGGCAGGAACCGGACGCGCACATTTGTGCACGTTTTGGATAGCAGCTACTCTATGTGGGCATCGGCACCGAGATTGTCGATCATCACAAGCAGCGCGCGGCGAGTCGTTTCCACTTCCTTTTCTGGAATGCCATTCAKGGCCAATGCGTTGACTTCTTCGGCAAGCGGAACAAGTAGCTTCTTCAATTTCTTGCCCAGAGGTGTCAGGAAAACGTAGATATTCTTGCGGTTGTCGGGTCGCTGTTCGAGGCTSACGTAACCCAGTTTCTCCATGGTCTTGAGCGCGACGACCGTGGTGGGTTCCATCACGCCGGCCTCTATGCTGAGCTCGCGCTTCGTGAGGMCGTCTCGCTCCCATAGGATGCGCAGGAAGGTCCAGTGCCCCAATTGCACATCGTGGCGGGCAAGCCTCGTCTGTAGCGCTCGCAGAAATCCCCGCGTCGCGTCCTTGACGAGATGCGCCATCCGGTCGTTGGGCACTCCTTCGTGCCAGTGCCGCAGCATGCGACTGGCAATTTCCGTCTCTCTGGTGTTTCTCGGCATGGAAAGGTCCGGACGGCTCTTCGAGAGGAAGAGCGGATTATCGCAAATCCGGCTCTGGCATAGGCCGCACGCCGGGGGCCGGTATGGCGCAGCGTGCGGATGAGGGTATCGCCGGCAGGATTTACTTATGATTCTAATATTAACATCATGCCAGGGATAACCAGCTTGGACATTCAACGGCACGTGGAGATTTGTCCAGCAAAAGCCGCAATGCGGATGACTACGTCACCGTAGGCAGAGCCTCAGCACGTTCCCGACGTGCGTCGATGCTGGGCGCGGGATCTACTGGTCATACGTGATAGCGCGGCCGGATGGCGGAGACGCCGATGCGTCCCCGCTCAAGACCCGAGGCGACCAACTCTACCGTTGTGCCATATGCTCGGTATTGCGCGCCGTGAATTTCATCGTTCTCCCGCAGGAGTTCGAACTGCGGGGACCTGCGATTGCATTTTCGATATCCGTACCGAGTGGAGAACTCTACTCCGCAACTACCTGGGCCACCTTGATGGCTTCGACATAGCGCGCTGTCTCGTMGCCGAGCGCCTTCGTGTAGTCCGCGCTCGACCCACCCACCGGCTCTATGCCTGCGATGTGCAACTGCGATATGACTTCGGGCATTTTGACGGCATTYGCGATGGCATCTGACATCTGCTTCACCACGGCATTAGGCGTTCCCGCGGCCGCGAGCACGCCGACTGTCACGGCATAGTCGTACCCGGGCACCACTTCCGAGATGGCCGGAATTTGCGGCGCAAGCTTGGATCGCTGCAGCGAGTTGGTGCCGAGGATCTTGACCTGGCCGGACTTCACGAAGCCCGATAGCGATGGCAACGCGGCGAAGACCACCTGCACCTGGTCCCCGATCAGCGCCGGGACGGATTGGCCGGAGCCGCGGAAGGGGATGTGCTTGATATCGAGCTTGAGTGCGGCTTTCAGCGCTTCCATCGATAGTTGATGGGTGCTCCCTATGCCGGAAGAGCCGTAATTGAGTTGCCCCGGCTTCGACTTTGCGAGCGCAATAAAGGATTGGAGCGAGTTCGCCGGCACACTGGCATTGACGGCTAGAAAGAGCGGAGATCTCGCCGCCAATGACACCGGCACGAAATCGCGCTTGGGCTCATAGGACAGATCTTTGTAGATCACAGGGTTGATTGTCATCATTGACCCATCAGTGACCAGAAAGGTATAGCCGTCGGCGGGACTCGTTTTGAGCGCCTGCGCGGCCACGACACCATTGGCGCCGGGACGATTCTCGACCACGAACGGCTTGCCCAGCCGTTGTGTCAATTGCTGCGACAGCACACGAGCAACGGTGTCAGGCAGGCCACCTGGCGCATAAGGAACGATCAGCCGGACCGCCTTGTTAGGCCAGGCATCGGGGCTTGCCAGAGCCGTCGTTGGGGCGAATGCGGCGGCCGCCAGGCACAGGCACAGCCTGCGCCGTGTGAGATGGTTTGTGGGGCGTCTCATTTCTTGTCTCCTCTCTTTTTATATAGGGCACTGCTAGACCGGCCAAGCCTGATGGGGCAACTCGATGTCCCGGGCCTCGCGCGCCGAGGCCAGCATCGCGAGACAGACCGCGAGCGTAGCCTTTGCCCAGGGCCCGTCGTGGCGTGGGCGCCGTCCGTGTACGACGGCGTCAATCAATTCGTCAATGACCTCGAATCGTGGCACCGCCGGCGCTGGCAGCGGGATGTGTTCGCGTTCCCGATCACCATAGACCCAGATCCCGTCKGGCATGGGGCGGATGTCGGCGTGCTCGCAGCTGACAATAACAGGGCCGAAGTGCTGGTTGGCGAGTGGGGGTTGGGCGCTGGCCGGCGGTGTCCACGAAGGGCCGCCGTAGGTGGCGTCTGCCTTTAGTCGTGCTTCCGCCTCGGCCGAGCCGATGCCGGCCAGCCTGCGGCGCGCCTTTCCATAGTCCTCGTCGTGGGCTGAGAAACCCATTTCGGTGAATTCGCCGTTCCAGGGGTCCGAATTGAAACGGCCATAGCCGCTATAGGTCAGGGAGGCATAGCTTCCGTTCTCAAACCAGAGCATGGCGGAATATGCACCTTCCGTCGGTCTGGCTGGATCCCATTGCCCGAGTGTCGCCCTGACCCGACTGGCCGGGGATCCGGCGAGCAGGCKGACCACGTCGACCTGGTGCGCCGCCTGGCTGAAGACGACCCCACCRCCAGCCTCGGTCTGAAGTTCCTCTGGGCGTCGCGGCCGGTACATAAAGTCCGTGTAGTTCAGCGCATGGATCATCCGCACTGCGCCGAAGCGGCCCGAGTCGAGGAGGCGACGGGTGTGCAGATAGGGGGAATCGAAGCTGTGGCAATGCCCGACGATCATTTGCACTCCAGCACGGGCGCACGCCTCGATCATCTGGTCGCACTCCGCCGTCGACAATGCCATCGGCTTCTCGACCAGCAGGTGCTTCCCATTCGCCGCGGCAAGGCATGCGTGGGCGGCGTGGAACTGATGTGGACTGGCAATGTAGACGGCATCGATATCGGGCGAGAGCGCCATCTCGGACAGGTCCTCGTATACCGGGGCGCCGAAATCGCGCGCAAATTGCCGGCGCGCAGTGTCACGCGGGTCGCAGGCGGCGGCGAGGACGATGCGGTCGTCTGCAAGGAAAGTCGGCAGCATGAGTGAGAACGCGCGGCCGAGTCCGACGACGCCCAGGCGCACCTTTCCGTCAGGTTTGCGTTTCATAGCTTGATCACCAGTTCGGCGCTCTTCGCCCGCGAGACGCAGATCATCACTTGGCTTTCCATCTCTTCCGGCATCAGGACCATGTCACGGTGGTCCGCCTCGCCCGCCACCAGTGTGGTGCGGCAGGTACCGCAGGTTCCGCTCTCGCAGGAAGACGGCACGTCACAGCCATGCTGGCGCAGGACATTCAGAATACTCATGCCCACCGGAACCTCGAAGCGCTGCCCAGTGCTGTTCAGCACKATATCGAACGGCTTGTCGTCCGCGCGCACCTCGCCCCCTTCGTTGAAGCTTTCAAAGTGGATCTTCGTGGCGGGCCAGTGACCCGACATGTCACGCACGGCGTCCATCAGCCCCCGCGGGCCGCAGCAGTAGATGTGGGTGTCGCACGGCCTCTCCAGCACCGGCCACAGGTCGAATGCCTTGTCGGGACTCCCGAAGTCATGATGGATCTTCACCTTGCCCCGGAGTTCGGGTGCCTGCAACTCATCCAGGAACGCGGCGGTCTCCGGTGAGCGCGTGAAATAGTAGAGCTTCCACTTGGCCGTCGACAGTTCGCCAAAGCTGCGGATCATCGACAGGATGGGCGTGATGCCGATGCCACCGGCGATGAAGATGAATGCCTTGGCATTGTCGACGAGGGGAAATGCGTTCTCCGGCACGCCAACGGGAATCAGGTCGCCTTCCCTGGCGTCGTCGCAAAGACTGATGGAGCCGCCCTTCCCGTTGGCGTCACGCTTCACGGTGATGATGTAGCGGTGACGTTCCGCGGGGTCGTTGCACAGCGAGTACTTCCTCAGCAGGCCGTTGGGCGCCTGCACCTTGATATGCGAGCCCGGCGTGAAGGGCGGCAGGTCGGCGCCATCGGGCAGCACGAACTCGAAGCTGCGGATACCCTCCGCCGCATCATGGATGCGTGTGATGCGCAGGAGCATCTGCGTATCAGAGTGGGGCTGTGTGATGGTCGTCATAAGTCTCTCTCTCGTCAGGCGTCGAATCGCATCGACAGGTCGATGGCGCGTACGTCCTTGGTCAGCTCAACCGCCACGAACTGAGCCGTCCAGTCTGTGCGCTCGATGTCCTCCCGCAGGGCATCCTCGACATTGCGATGAAGCGCCTGCTCGAGGCTCTCGTTGTACTCGAACATCCTTGCTCCCAGGGGCGCGCGTCTCGACACGAGTCACGCGCGATTTTGTCAAATGCTGTATGACTCATAGGTGGACGGGTGGAAGATATCTTCCACCGGCACCAGGCGCTCGGACAGTCCTTGACCATGGTGATGCCGCACGAAGGTTTCCAGAGTCCGGCGGTTCGCTTGAACACCATAGGACCAGTAGTCCTCGCCGAGTGTCTCGCGAGCGGCCTTCAGCATCTCCTCGACAAAGGGCATCGTCACCTTCGTCGCCGACGTGTCGGACAGCTGTGCGAGTGCGTGGGCCTTGGACTGGCTGAAGGCCTTGAACACCGCGCCGGGAAGCCAGGGATGGGCTTGCACCAGTGTCTTMCGGACGCCAACCACGTGCATGATCGGAAAGACACCCGTGCGACGGAAATAGTCCTTGGCGTCCGCGGTAGGGTCATCGAACAACCAGGCAATGTTCTCGTTGCGMAATGCCGTGGCGCTAGGCGGCCGGGGGGCGATGAATCCATCGATTTCGCCGCGGTCGAGCATGTCCGAGATCGTGCGTCCTTCCGGCGCGGCCTCGACGCGAACGTCGGCCGGCAACTCGAGCTTGACCTTCTCAGGGCGGCCCGGCGTATCGATGCCGCCGCGCACCCACGTKACGTCKGACGGGCGGACACCGAACTCGTCCTGGAGGAGCGCTCGCGCCCATACGATTGCGGTGAGCTGGTATTCGGGGATGCCGATGCKGCAGCCCTTCAAGTCTTCAGGCCGCTTTATGCGGTCCTTGCGAACATAGATCGATGTATGGCGGAAAGCGCGCGAGAGAAAGACGKGGACGGCGATGTACGGGCAGTCGCCTCGCGAGTGCTTGACCAGGTAGCTCGAGAAGGAAAGCTCCGTGATATCGAAGTCCTGGCTGCGCATCGCCCGGAAGAACATCTCCTCCGGGTTCAGCGTCATGTAGACCGGATCGACACCGTCGATCTGGACCCGACCATCGAGCAGGGCGCGGGTACGGTCATAGTCGCCCATGGCGACGGAAAGGCGTAGTTTTGTMATTGTGTGATGGCCTTGGGGGCGGGGTCTGACGAATGAGGCGGCGCCGAGAGCTATGCCCTGATCGAGTAAGAGGGTTCGAGCTCCGGCCGCTCCTGACCATCCGCCCATACATAGGAGACATCGAAGGTCCGCCAGTCGTCCGTCTTCGGCACGACGGCCTGGAACGCGCAGATGTCGGGCGCAATCACGTTGGCGCCGGTGCCGATCGCGTCGCTGCCTGCCTGGAAGGCCTTGACGGCATCCAGCATCTGCTTGCGGAACTCGACGATGGCGAGGTCGCTGGCGCCGAGCCGATCATGGGTTCGGTCCGCAATCGGCCCCATCGTCAGCCACATTGCCACGTCCTGGTTGGGAAAGCCCGAGATGCCGGTGAAGTTGCCAGCTTTCATGGCCTGTCGATCCTGCCAGAAGCGGTTTTCCGTATTGCGCAGCGGCCGATAGTACGGGTCCAGGTCCACGCCCACGGTCTGGCGGAGGAACTTGCGCCAGGATTCGGTCTCGGGTGTCTGCGCAGGATGGCCCCAGGCAATGAAGTAGAACGCCGTGTTCGTGTCATCCATCGGGACGTTGACGTTGGCGACGTTGTAGAGATTGTTCGGAGGAATCAGTGCCGTCGCAGGGGCAACGAACACGGTCGAGCGGACATAGTCGTGGGTCTGCGCCTGGTGGATGGGCCGGCGGATGGCGGCATACCGGAACCCGTAGCTGCCGCGCTGCACCTGCAGGCGCGGCGCCTTGTCGGTCGACGGGCGCAGCCAGAGGTTGGCGGTGGCCTTTGCGCCGTTCACCCGCGCCGGAACTATGTCGGAGCTGTGCAGGCTGGAACTGTGGGCCGAATCGATCGCTCCTTCGAGCACCTGCGCCCAGTTGCAGGGCAGGAGCACCTTGGCAATGCTCACGCGGGCGTCTTCAGTCGGCGCCCATGGTGGCGGCGTGAATTCCGGTACCGATTCCGCCGGGCCCATATACGCCCAGACCATCTCACCCCATTCCTTGGTGGGATACGCCTTATGCTTGACCTTTTCTGCCATGCAGCTCGAGGTGGGCTCCGAAACCATCTCCAGCACATTGCCTTCGACGTCCATCTTCCAGCCGTGGTAGAGGCAGCGCAATCCGCCTTCTTCGTTGCGGCCGTAGACCAGAGAGGCTCGACGGTGCGGGCAGTACTCGTCCATCACGCCGACTCGACCATCGCTGTCGCGGAATACCACCAAGTCCTCCCCGAAGACGCGCGCTTTCACGGGCGCACCGTCAGGCTCCGAGACCTCCTCGATCAGGCAGACCGGCGTCCAGTGTCGTCGCATCAACTGCCCCATCGGCGCCTCACCTTCAACTCGACACAGCAGTTCGTTTTCTTCCTTGGTGATCATTGCATCGCACTCCTGGCGGACGTCTCCCCGTTAGGGTCGGTCGCGCATATCGCTTGTTTTCGAGAAAAAGCTTAGTGAACTAAGCATAATGAGGCGAGACGGCGATGACAAGAAGGCAGTATGGAAACCAAGGGAAAATACTTAGAGGAATAAGTATTATTGCCGTGCGAGAGCTCAAAGTGGCTTAGACGTTGCCACTGAGCGCGTGGGCGGTGTCGCAGGATTGGCCAAGGGGCATTCACCGCGTGAGCGGGCGCGTCTGACGAGCCGCAGGCGTCACAAAGGGACGCTGCACTGCGCTAGCAATGGATGAGGAGTGGAGCGTAGGGTCGCTTTGTCCGTCTTTGTTTGATGCTTGCCGGCAGGCTCTTACCTCCGCGATTCGACAACGAGCCTAAGGGGTGCCAAGCCTTGAGGCCGCAGGACAAAGCAAAAAAGTTGGACTGCTGCGCAATGGCGTCAATGCAATCGCGACCCTGCCGCAAGCAAGCGCTCCAAGCCCTGGGCCAATGTCATGCCTAAGGCTCGCAGCCAGCCGTGGATGTTTATCACGTGCCGCCGATAGATAGCGTGGTGGAGCAAGGCCGCGAGTCTGCCTTCGACATGCCAGCCGTCATCCTTGCCCGGCGTGGCGGCTAGCTTTGCAATCGTGCTGCTGCCCGCCAGGGCGACCAGGGAGCCGTGGTCGCGGTAACGAAATCCCGCGGCCGATTTGCCGGCGAGGTKCTGTGGCAATGCTTTGGCAAGATATAGCGCTTGCTGGTATGCGACCTGCGCCCGGGTAGGAAGCTCGGCCTCTAGGTCCCGCAACCTGCAGCTTGCGCAGTCGCCAATAGCATAGATATGCTCGTCGACGACACACTGCAATGTGGGCAGAACGCGAATTTGTCCTTTCGCATTGACCGGCAACTGGAATGTGCCGAGAAGCGCAGGCGCGGCAACGCCCGCCGCCCAGATGACAATATCCGTCGGCATCGGCGGCTGTCCTGCGACTGTCAGGCCATCCTGGCTGACCGACGTCACCTTGGCGTTGCATTGGACTCGGATGTTCAGGCTCGCCAGTTGCTCGCCGACGCGCGCGGCGATCCGTGTACCCATGCCTGGGAGAACGGCAGGAGATGCTTCAATCAGGCAAATATCCACGCCCGCCACCGGGTCGAGCCGGTGGATGCCATAGCGATTCAGTACTCGAGATGTTCTACGCAACTGGGCTGCAAGCTGGACACCGGTGGCACCAGCGCCAACGATGGCGACTCGCATCTTGGCGCTCTGCGCTTGTTGCTGAGTGTCGGCCAGCGCGGTACGACGGCGCAAGGCGGTAAATACGCGCTCACGCACTTCCTCCGCGCTACTGACGCTGTCCAGCGTCAAGGCGTGCTCCCTTGCTCCCGGCACGCCAAAGTACTGGGTGACACCGCCAACAGCGAGCACCAGTTTATCGTAGGCAATGGACTGGACCTGGCCATTCTCGCCGTCTCCCGTGCCGGAGAGAGCAATGGAGATGGTGCGGTTGCTACGATCTACCGCTTGCAGTTCGCCTTGTACAAAGCGAAACCGATGACGTTCAGCCTGCAGGGCGAAGGAGGTATGGTGGACAACGGGCTCAAGGCGACCTGCAGCCACCTCATGTAGCAAGGGCTTCCACAGATGCGTGGGACTACGATCGATCAGAATGACTTCGGCTAGGCCGCGCTTGCCAAGACGCCGGCCGAGGCGCGTGGCCACCTGTAGTCCTGCGGCGCCGCCGCCGACGATAACGATCTTTCTCATGGGAATCTCCGCAATTTGGGTCTTGCAAGCCGTGGCACGCAGGCTGACGATCTAGCTCACTGCCGGCACAGCTGTGGCGCGGCAAGCGCTATGGGAAGGGGACAGGCCATTCGCGATCAACTCCAGCGTGTGGAAGTCCGGCCAGACCGCGCCGGTGGAGTTCGGAAGCGTTGTCCCCTCATATTGCGGCACGTCGCTGCCTTCCGGCTGTACGGCAGCGGTATGCATCCCAATGGATTTGGCGGCGCGCAGGCTGCTTTGCGTGGCGCAGATCAGCAACGCGCGGTGCGCMGGCACGCCTGTTGTGCGCAGTATCAGCCTGTAGAGATCAGCTTCTGTCTCTCTGGAGGATAGGGCGTCGGCAGTGGCGACCACGGTGAAACGATCGGGCCAGTCCGGTCCGATGGCGGCGTCGAGCAGCCCACACAGTATCCGCGACGAGATGGGGGCCGCGAGTGCCAGTCGAGCACCATCCATCTCAGCGCTATGCATGAGTGCTGCTGCCTGGGCGCGGATGCGGATGCCACAGCCGTCGCGATAGGTCGCTTGTTGCGAGTGAGCGGAGCCGCCTTTTTGCGAAGCGTTATCAATACCGTACCTTAGTTCGTCCGCCCGGATGAGCACATCGTCCAGGGTAAGCACTAGCAATTCAAGCGACATCTTCCGTCCCCTATGCACTGCGTTTTTCGATACGCGGACGCGATTGCGTTTCCGGTCAGAGCACTATAAGGTAGCCGCTTCATATTGAAAAATTAGTTTATAAAACCGACTGATAGGTTTTCTACTATGAATAGAACCACCACTTTTCGGCAGCTCAACGCCATCGATGCCATTGCCCGCCTGGGTGGTGTATCTCGGGCAGCGGAGGAGCTGCACATCACGCAGCCCACGGTGTCGCTGCAGCTCAAGTTGCTGGAGGAGGCCATCGGKGCGCCACTGGTGCAGCGTGCGGGCCGGGGTATGCAACTCACGCCTGCGGGCGAGGTGATGGCCGGCTACGCCGGGCAGATACTGCGGCTCTGGCGCGACGCCACCGAGGAGGTGGCGGCGCTCAAGGGCAGTCTCGCGGGGACGCTCCGGGTGGGTGCCATCACGACTGCGGAATACCTGCTGCCATCGATGCTGGTGGCATTCACGGCGGACAGCCCAGATGTCAAGATCAAGCTTCATGTCGGCAATCGCGAGGAGATCGTCCGCATGCTCGCGATGCATGAGATCGACCTCGCCATCATTGGCCGGCCACCCACGGATATCCGCACTCATGCGACCGCCTTTGCCAAGCATCCGATGGCGTTTATCGCGGCACCGGACCATCCGCTGATGTCGCGCCGCCATCTCACCCTGCAAGATCTGGTAGAGGAGAATTTGCTGGTGCGCGAACGCGGCTCGGGGACGCGCAACACCGTGGAGCGTCTTTTCAAGGAGGCGGGTCTGCGGCTGCCTCGGGGTTCCGAGCTTTCCAGCAACGCGGCCATCAAGCGGATGGTGTCTGCGGGCCTGGGCGTAGCGTTTCTATCTCTGCACGCGTGCACACTGGAGTTCCAGGCAGGGCTGATCGGACTTCTGCCGCTGCAAGGCAATCCCATCGAGCGCGACTGGTATGTGTTGAACCTGCCGGGTGTACGCCTGCCGCGCGTGGCGGTTGCCTTCCGGGCCTATCTGGTGGAGCAGGGCCAGGCGGAGATCAACCGGCAACTGGAGTCATTCGACGTGATATTGCGCCGGCTGCATGCGCGCGCGCGGCGCATGCGCAAGGCAACGCCCATAGCGGGCGAGTCTGCCTGAACGGCTGGTGGGAAGGGGCGCGCCGGGATGCATCTTGTCCCTGCCGTGCTCCCGGCGGCGCTAGGAGGAAGCCGTTTCGCCGCTGTCCAGCGCCCATTGCCGGAAACTGGCGTCGCGCGCCAATAGCCTGCGCGCGGTGTTGTAGTCTGGCGGGTCCACCCGCGCGCCCTCGGCGGGCCGACCATCGCGAACCGCCTCGTACCTGCGGACATTATCCTGCGCTTGCACGACCTGTTGCGCAGACGGTGTGAACGCCGCGTGGATGGCGGCGATTTGATGCGGATACACGGTGCATTTTGCCTTGAGCCCAATCCGGCGGGCCCAGGCCAGGTCGGCCGACAGCGCGGTGGGATCCTGGTAGTTGAACGGGCAGTCGATCGGCACGCAGCCTGCGGCAATGCAATCGACCAGGAAGCGCGCGCGGATATGGTGCAACTCGATGCCGTCCTGGGCGCGTACCGCATCMAGATCCGCGCTCAGGTCCTMGGCCGCCAGCAGGCAGGCGCTGATCCGCTTGCTGGCCGACAGGATAGCGGCGGCGCAGACGATGCCGCGCGCGGATTMCAGTGTCGGTACGATCTCCGTTTGCCGGGGCGCTACGCCGAATTCGCGCTCCAACCTGGTGATTTCCTKGTCAAGTAACTCGATCTGCTCCGCCGTTTCCGTGTGGGGAAGGAAGATGGCGGCGGGCGCGCCTGGCATGACGCTGCGCAGGTCGTCCCGTCCATCGCCATCGAGCTTGTTGATGCGCACGGCACCGACGATACCGCGCGCGCGGCATTCGGCCATCAAGGCAACGATCCGCGCGCGCGCTGCGGGGCGGTCTGCAGGGCTGGTGAATTCTTCGAGGTCGGCGACCACCACATCGGGGCCGCTCTCCATCGCGGTGTGCTGAAGTACCGGGTCCAGGCCCGGCACGAAGATCCAGCTGCGCCGCAGCGCTGCCGGTCGCGTCGCCACACGTTGGGGCTGGGTGCTCATGAGGAATCTCGCATTCTGTATTGCATTGAGATCGGGCGGCAATCAGGCGCCCTGGAACAGTACGGTAGCAGCGGCCTCACCCGCCCGCAGGCGCGCCAGGATGGCGGRCTCGGCTTCATCGGACGCCAGTGCCTGGTCAATGATGCCGGCGGCCACATCCGAGGCCAGGAATACCACGCCGTTGTCGTCCGCCAGGACGAAGTCGCCGGGATTGACGGTGACACCGCCACAGATCACCGGCTCGTTGACGGCGCTGCGGCCTTCATCGATCCGCTTCGTGGTGAGGGCGCTGGTGCCCCGCGCGAACACCGGTATCCCCATCGCACGCAGTTCCAGGATATCTGTTGTCACGCCATCCACCACGATGCCTTTGGCGCCCGCGCACAATGCGGCGGTGCCGGTAACCGCGCCAACCGGCGCGTGGGCGTGATCGCCGCAGGCGTCGATCACCAGTACGTCGCCGGGCGCGAGGCGGGCCAGCGCGCGGTTCACGGCAATGGCATTGGGTGTGGCCAGGCGCAGGGTGACGGCACGGCCAACAAACTTCACATTGGGCGTGAGCGCCCGGATTTCGTGGCTCGCAAAGCCATCTTCAAGGAAGTGCCCGAGTGTGGGAAAGCTTACGCGTTCAAGCCGGCTCAGTAGCGCGACGTCGAGGTTGATTTGCATGGTATCGGTCCGGCAATGCGGTTCAGGACAGCGAGGTCTTGGCATCCATCGGGGAGGCCGGGGCAGACGCCTCCTTCCTCAGTGTCTCGGCAAGCAGTAGCAGCGCCACGGCGGAAATCAGCGCGGACCCGATCATGTACCACGCCACCGACGAGCCGCGGCCCGTGGCGGACAGCAGCGCCGTTGTGATGATCGGCGTGGCCGCGCTGCCCAGCAGACCGGACAGCATGTAGCTGATCGACAGGCCGGAGTAACGCACCTTGGTGCCGAACAACTCGGCCAGGAAGGTCGCGATGGGACCGTAGTTGGCGGCGAAAGCGGCCATCATCAGCAGGTAGCCAAACAAGGCGAAGGCAAACACCTTGGTGTCGAGCAGCCAGAACAGCGGGAAGGCGAGTAGTGCCTCGGCAAGTATCCCGCCAATGATCACGGGCTTGCGGCCGATCTTGTCGGAGAGCAGGCCGAACAGAGGCAGCAGCACCACGCAAAGCGCGCACGCGATCAGTGCGATCGATAGCATCTGGTTGCGCGAGAAACCCAGCGTCTGGGTGCCGTAGGTGAGGCCAAAGGCGACGATCAGGTTGAAAGCCGTGCCGGTGGACATGGTAGCAATGCCGCCCAGCAGGACCTGCTTCCACGATTTGGTCAGAACTTCGGCCAGGGGAATCTTGACTTGCGCGGCACTGGCCTTGACCTTGCTGAACGACGGCGTCTCGGAGGTATTCAGTCGAATGTACATGCCCACGCCGACCAGCAATACGCTGGCCAGGAATGGGATGCGCCAGCCCCAGGACAACAGGGCCTCATTGGACATCACCGTATTGCTGAGCAGAAATGCCAGGTTGGCAATTAGCGTGCCGGCAGGGACGCCGATCTGCACCCATGAGCCATAGAGCCCGCGCCGGTTGGCCGGTGCATGTTCCACCGCCATCAACACTGCGCCGCCCCACTCACCCCCCAGCGCAAGGCCTTGGATGACGCGCAGGGTCAGCAGGAGAATGGGCGCCCAGATACCGATCGAGTGGTAGTCCGGCAGCAGGCCGATGGCGAACGTGGCCGTGCCCATCATGATGAGCKAGACCAGCAGCATGGACTTGCGGCCCACCTTGTCGCCGAAATGCCCAAACAGCGCKGCGCCGACCATGCGGGCTATATAGGCCGAGGCAAAGGTCCCGAAGGCCAGCAACGTTCCGGTCAGCGGGTCGAAKGCGGGGAAGAAGACCTTGTTAAAGACCAGGGCCGAAGCCGTGGCGAAATAAACAGGTCGTACCACTCGACCGTCGTGCCGATGACGCTGGCGGCGGCGATCTTTTTCATATTGCGGGGTGGCTGACCGGTTTCCGGCGAGATGATGGGGGCGTTGTCGGTGTTCATGTGGCTTCCTGAATGGCGCGCAAAGGCGTTTTCGACCGGGTGGTCAGACCAATATATCGTAGACGACCAGAAAAACCAGGGTAATAGGTAGTTTCTCTAGGTCTGGTGGGCGGGTGGTCCGGCCTGTTTGGTCGTCTGATGTACCGTTTTCCCGAACACGCAATCTGTGTGCCAGCCAAAAAAGTACTTTATTGGACTCTTTTAAACCAAGTTGATGCGCATGCGTGGTGCGCGTGGAGGCTGGCGGGAGCGGGGGATGGTCAGGTTTGCCCTGGATGGGTGCGAAGGGTAGGGGGTTATGACCCGGCTGGCCCCGGGTCCGGCAGGTCTATTCGGCAATATGCTGGATCTCTTTCCGAGAGGCGGGAGACGATTGCCAGCAGGTGGAAAGCCATGGCATGGCGTGCCCGTATGGGGTCGCGGGCCACGATGGCGGTTACGATCCGGTCGTGTTCACCTACCGCAGCGCGCCAGGCCGATGCGTCCACAAAGTGCTTATCCAGGCGCTTGTATAGCGGGCTGACTTCGCAAAGATCCCAGACATGCGTGACGACTGATGCCAGGGCGGCATTTCCGCAGGCATCGGCGATGGCTTCGTGGAAAGCCCGGTCGTGGGCGAAGTCGTCGGCTTCCGGAGATTGATCGGGATTCATCTGCCGGTGCGCTTCTTCGATGGCGGCGATCTGCTCTGGCGTGCCGTGCTGGGCCGCCAGGGCGGCACACTCCGGTTCGAACAGGGTGCGTGTTTCCAGCAACTCAAACGGACTGGCTTCCAGCGCGGCTCCAAGGCGGCTGTCGATTTCCGTGCTGGCGTCCGATGCTGGCTCGGTGCCATTCGCGGTGTTCACCCCGGTCTCCTTGGGTTCCAGCACGAAGACGCCGCTACCGACGCGCACTTCCATATAGCCGCCGATTTCAAGGGCGATCAGCGCTTCGCGCAGCGTCGAGCGCGCGACGTTGAGCTGCTCGGCGAGCTCGCGCTCGGCCGGCAGGCGCTCACCCGGGGCAAATTCGCCGGCACTGATTTTCCTGGCAATCTGGTCTGCGATCAGCCGGTAGAGGCGCTGAGCTGAAACTGCTTGAAGGGATGACATTGGAATGGGTGCCACGGTGGAATTGACTGATGGTCTGATCAATACCCAAAACCGGCCCTCAATTCAAGGGGTGTCATGGAAGTCCCTCCAGTTTTCGACGATTGTCGAATCGTTGGTCCGGCCAATATGGTCCCAATAAAAAGTGACTCATAGGACTTATTTTTGTTCCGTGTTCATCGATGTGAGGGTAATTTCCCTTTGATTGGACGGACCACCGGGTCAAATATCAGAATTGATTTGGCGTTTCCGAAAGAAAAACATAGAATTGGTCCGGCCATCAGTCTACCGGTAGGGTCGCAGGATGCAATGCGACGCCGGGAACACCTCTAACAAGACTAGACGGGTCGAAGACCCCGGATACAACGCCAAACCAAAGGAGCAATGTCATGAAGAACGCAGACCTGGTCCGCCGCAAGGATGCCGCCACCCCCCGCGGCGTCGGTGTGATGTGCAATTTCTACGCCGAGCGCGCCAAGAATGCGGAGCTTTGGGATGTGGAGGGCAATCGCTATATCGACTTTGCGGCGGGCATCGCGGTGCTCAACACCGGCCACCGTCACCCGCGCCTGATCCAGGCCATGCAGGAGCAGATGGAGCGCTTCACCCACACGGCCTACCAGATCGTGCCCTACGCCAGCTATATCGAGCTGGCCGAGAAAATCAATGCCCGCGTGCCCGGCGCATTCGCCAAGAAGACCGCCTTTTTTACCACGGGCGCCGAAGCCGTCGAGAACGCCATCAAGATCGCCCGCGCCGCCACCGGCCGTCCTGGCGTGATTGCCTTTTCGGGCGGTTTCCACGGCCGCACCATGATGGGCATGGCCTTGACCGGCAAGGTCGTGCCTTACAAAGTCGGCTTCGGACCCTTCCCGTCAGATGTGTTCCACGCGCCGTACCCGTATGCCTTGCACGGCGTAAGCGTCGAGGACTCGATCAACGCGCTGCAGCAGTTGTTCAAGGCCGACATCGACCCGAAGCGCGTCGCAGCCCTCATTTTCGAACCCGTGCAGGGCGAGGGCGGATTCAATGTCGCGCCCGCGGAATTTGTGCGCGCCCTGCGCGCCATCTGCGACGAGCACGGCATCCTGTTGATTGCCGACGAGGTGCAGACCGGCTTTGGCCGCACCGGCAAGCTCTTCGCCATGGAGCACTACGACGCGGTGCCCGACTTGACCACCATGGCCAAGAGCCTGGCTGGCGGCATGCCCTTGTCGGCCGTTTGCGGCCGGGCCGAGATCATGGACGCGCCGGCCCCCGGCGGCCTGGGCGGTACCTATGCCGGCAATCCGCTGGCGGTGGCGTCCGCGCTGGCGGTGCTGGACGTGCTGGAAAGCGAAAAGCTGATCGCGCGCGGTGCGGCGCTTGGCCGCAAGTTGCAGGACAAGCTCGATGCTCTGAAGTCACGCGTGCCGGAGATCAGCGAAGTGCGTGGCATTGGCGCCATGATCGCCGTGGAGTTCCGGAAGCGCGACGGCAGTCCGAATCCGGAGTTTTCCAAGCTGGTGCAGGCCCGCGCCATGGAGAAGGGGTTGCTGCTCCTGTCTTGCGGCGTCCACGGCAATGTCGTTCGCTTCCTGTTTCCGTTGACGATTTCMGACGAAGTGATGGACGAAGGCCTTGAAATCCTGGCTGGCGCACTGCTTCAGTAAGCCGCGAAAAAGGCCGTTCGGCGGCGTCAAGCAGTCCGGGCTTGGCCGCGAAGGCTCGAAGTACGGCATCGAGGACTACCTCGAAATCCAGTACCTGTGCATGGGCGGCCTGGATCGCTGAGTCGTCCGGCAAGTCGCCGCATACAGAAAATTCAACGAGCCCGGTCGCCGTTAATTCAGCGGCGGCCGGGAAAGCAACGGAACCAATGACATGAGCAACCAATCTCCTCGCACTTCACAGGCCCTGCCTGAGCGCAATGGCGGTCAGATCCTGATTGACCAACTGATTATCCAGGGCGTAAAGCGCGTCTTTCTGGTGCCGGGAGAAAGCTATCTGCCTTGCATCGACGCGCTGTACGACCATCAGGACAAGATCCAGCCCATCGTCTGCCGGCAGGAGAGCGGAGCAGGCTATATGGCGGAGTCCCATGGCAAACTCACCGGCGAGCCTGGCATCTGCTTTGTGACGCGCGGCCCGGGCGCCACGAACGCCAGCATCGCGGTGCACACGGCGTACCAGGATTCGACGCCCATGATCCTGTTCGTTGGCCAKGTCGGAAATGACTTCTACGAGCGCGAAGCATTCCAGGAGATCGACTACCGCCGCATGTTCGGGGAGATKACCAAATGGGTGGCGCAGATCGATCGCACCGATCGCATTCCCGAATTCATCGCGCGCGCGTTTGCGGTGGCCACCAGCGGCCGGCCTGGCCCGGTCGTGCTGGCGCTGCCAGAGGACACACTATGGGGCAAGGCCAGGGTCGCCGACGTCCCGCGCTATCGCCGTGCGTACAGCGCGCCCACGCCGGATGCCATCGCGTCGCTGGCCGAGTTGGTCGAGCAGGCCGAGCGGCCGTTCCTGTTGATCGGCGGCTCCGGCTGGACGCCGGAAGCCGCCCGACAGATGGAGGGGTTTGCCGAGCGCTTTGCGTTGCCGGTCGGGGTTGCGTGGCGCCGCCTGGAGTGCTTCGATAACCATCATCCCAATTTCGCCGGCCACGTGGGCTGGGCGATGCCGGATTCGCTGCGCCAGCGCGTACTGGAGAGTGACCTGCTGATCGCCGTAGGCACCCGCATGGGCGAGGCAACCAGCGAGGGGTATACGGTGGTGGAAAGCCCGCTGCCGAAGCAGCGCCTGATCCATGTGTACCCGGACGCCAACGAGCTTGGCCGCGTGTTCCATCCGACGCTGCCCATTGCCGCCGATGTCGTGTCGTTTGCCGCCGCGGTGAGCCAGCTATCGCCAACGGCCGCGCGCGGTGCGCGCAATGCCGGCCATGAATCGCATCAGGCGTATCTGTCGGAGCAAGAACCCAAGGCCGCGCCCGGCGCGCTCAACCTCAATGTCGCTGCTTGCCACGTGCGCGACAACGTGCCAGAAGACACCTGCATCACCGTGGGCGCTGGCAACTACGCGCTGTACCCGCATGCCTACTACCGCTTCAAGGGCGTCGGCACCAGCCTGGCGCCGACCGTGGGATCGATGGGCTACGGCCTGCCCGCCGCCATTGCCGCCAAGCTCGAGAACCCCGATCGCACCGTGATCTGCTACGCGGGCGATGGTTGCTTCCAGATGAACCTGCAGGAGCTCGGCGTGGCCATGCAGTATCGCGTCGGGATCGTCGTGCTGGTGTTCAACAACGGCATCTGGGGCACTATCCGCGCCCACCAGGAGCGCGAGTTCCCTGGCCGCACCGTGGCGCTGGGCTTCGACAATCCGGAATTCAGCGAACTGATTCGCGCTTATCGCGGCTATGGCGAGATCGTTGCAAGCGATGAAGAGTTCGGTCCCGCGTTCGCGCGTGCGCTGGCGTTCGCCAATAGCCAGCAATTGCCGGCATTGCTCGAGCTGCGCTATGACGCCGACGGCATTGCGCCCGGCATGACACTGTCGCAGATCCGCTCGGAAGCCTTCGCCCGGCAATCCGACGCCAAGTAATGGCCACGACCGTGCAAGGAGAAATGAGATGACCGCACTCGCAATCAATGGCGACCGCTTGTGGCAATCGTTGATGGACCTCGCGGCGATCGGCGCCACGCCCAAGGGCGGCAACGCGCGCCTGGCGCTCACTGCGCTTGACGGGCAGGGTCGCGACCTGGTGACCGGATGGATGCGCGATGCCGGCCTCAGCGTGACGGTCGACAAGGTTGGCAATATCTTTGGCCGCCGCGCCGGACGCAACGACGCGCTGGCTCCGGTCATGACCGGCAGCCATATCGACACGCAGCCCACCGGCGGCAAGTTCGACGGGTGCTACGGCGTGCTGGCGGGGCTGGAGGTCATGCGCACCCTCAACGACCACGGCATCACCACCGAAGCGCCGCTAGAGGTGGCGATCTGGACCAATGAAGAGGGCTCCCGGTTTGTCCCGGTAATGATGGGTTCCGGCGTGTTCGCCGGCGTCTTTCCGCTGGAGATCGCACTGTCGGCCACCGATACCGACGGCAAGCGCGTGGCGGACGAACTGGCGTCGATCGGCTACGCCGGCGATGCGGAAGTCGGCCGCCAGATTGGCGCATACTTCGAAGCGCATATCGAGCAAGGCCCCGTGCTGGAAGCGGAAGACAAGGTGATCGGCGTAGTGACCGGATCGCTCGGCCTGCGCTGGTATGACGTCACCGTGACCGGCATGGAGGCGCACGCCGGCCCCACGCCGATGCCTCTGCGCAAGGACGCGCTCTACGGCGCCACCTTCCTGATGCAGGAAGTGATTCGCATCGCCAACGACTTCGCGCCGCACGGGCGCGGTACCGTGGGCGTGGTCAATGTGCATCCGTCGTCGCGCAATGTCATCCCCGGGGCCGTGAAGTTCACGGTCGACCTGCGCCACCTCGATCCTGCGCGGCTTGCCGAGATGGATGCACGGCTTCGCGCCGCCTGTGCCGCCGTGGCGGAAGGCACCACCACCGGCGCGGCCCTCGATGTGGCCGTGGAAGACGTGCAGTACTTCGCGCCCACGCCGTTCGCGCAGGAACTGATCGGCCATGTGCGCGAGCAGGCGGCCGCCAGGGGCTACAGCCACCAGGACATCGTTACGGGCGCCGGCCATGACGCCGTCTACATCGCCGGCATCGCGCCCACCGCGATGATCTTCGTGCCCTGCAAGGACGGCAT
Organism: Cupriavidus sp. 05T41; assembly: GCF_056396525.1. Taxonomy (NCBI): domain Bacteria; kingdom Pseudomonadati; phylum Pseudomonadota; class Betaproteobacteria; order Burkholderiales; family Burkholderiaceae; genus Cupriavidus; species Cupriavidus sp. 05T41. Next base: position 13,628 of record NZ_JBFTLQ010000081.1, on the reverse strand, counting down.
CAGCCACAACGAGATCGAAGACGCCAAGCCGGAGCACCTGGAGGCCGGGGCCAATGTACTGCTCGGCGCCATGGTGGCACAGGCTAACGCCTGAGCTTGCCGATTCCCAATGAATGCAAGGAACCCACGATGAACAATCTGCGAGATCTCGCCCATTGGCGCAAGCAGGCGGAAGCGGTGCCGATCCGTTCGCAAGCCTATATCGACGGCTGCTGGGTTGACGCCGCCGATGGTGCCACCTTCGAGACCCTCAACCCCGCTACCGGCAAGGTGCTCGCCACTGTTGCTGCCTGCGGCGCCGAGGATGTCGACCGCGCCGTGCGTGCCGCGCGCAAAGCGTTTCGGTCCGGCGTCTGGTCGGACTTGCCGCGCAGCGTCCGGAAGGCGGCCCTGCTCAGGCTATCGCAGCTGATCGACGCGCACCGCGAAGAACTGGCGCTGCTGGAAACGCTCGACATGGGCAAGCCCATTGCCGAGACGCTGCAATACGACATTCCCGAGGCCGCTCGCACCTATGCCTGGTACGGCGAAGCCATCGACAAGATATACGACGAGATCGCGCCTACCGGTCCGAGCGTGCTGGCCACCATCACGCGCGAGCCGTTGGGCGTGGTCGCGGCGGTGGTGCCCTGGAACTATCCGCTGCTGATGGCCAGCTGGAAGGTGGCGCCTGCGTTKGCCGCAGGTAACAGTGTGGTGCTGAAGCCGGCGGAGCAATCGCCGCTGACCGCGTTACGGCTGGCGGAACTTGCCGAGCAGGCCGGCATTCCGGCAGGTGTCTTCAATGTGGTCCCGGGTCTTGGCGCTGCCGCCGGGCAGGCATTGGGCMGCCATCCGGATGTGGATTGCATTGCCTTTACCGGTTCCACCGCAACCGGCAAGCGCTTCATGGAGTATTCGGGGCAGTCCAATCTCAAGCGCGTGTGGCTAGAGTGCGGCGGCAAGTCGCCGCACATCGTCTTTGACGACTGTCCGGACCTGGACCGTGCCGCGCAGGCCGCCGCCATTGGCATTTTCAGCAACCAGGGCGAGATCTGCATCGCCGGTTCCCGCCTGTATGTGCAAGGCGGCATCTATGATGCGTTCATGGAGAAGCTGGAAGCGCATGCCGCGCGCATGCAGCCGGGCGATCCGCTGGACCCTGCTACTGCAATGGGCGCCATCGTCGACGGCGCGCAGTTGCAGCGGGTGATGTCCTACGTGAAGAGCGGCGAGGACGAAGGTGCCCGCCTGCGCGCCGGTGGCAAACGTGCGCATGCAGATAGCGGCGGCTTCTATATGCAGCCAACCATCTTCGAGTGCCCGACGCAGTCGCTCACTATCGTGCGCGAGGAAATCTTCGGCCCGGTGCTGGCAGTGACCCGGTTCGATACGGAAGACGAGGCCATCCGCATGGCCAACGATTCGCCCTATGGCTTGGGCTCGGGGCTCTGGACATCCAATCTGGCCCGCGCCCACCGCGTATCGCGCAAGCTGCAGGCGGGGCTGGTATGGGTCAACTGCTATATGGACAGCGATGTGACGGTGCCGTTCGGCGGCGTGAAGCAGTCCGGCTCGGGACGGGACAAGTCCTTGCATGCGCTGGACAAGTACACCGATCTGAAGACGACGTGGATTAGCCTGGAGTGACGATAGAACCAGCAGACCGGACACATCGAGGAAATCATGGCGCAGATTATTCAGTTGAACGCGGTCAACGCTCAGTGACCTGCAGCCGCTAGCCGGTTGTGCGTTACGAGCATGCGCGTCGAGCGACTTGCTCCGAGAAGCTCTGGTGTATTGAGCTGCCCAGCCACCACGTGGCAGGCAGCCGTCGCGGCAGAGTGGATGGCGCCGGCTGGGAAATGCTGTTCGTGGCCGTGGATGACCACGAACAGCGTCGCTTTCACGGCCATGCATCCGGACGAGCCGCGACCGCTACCTGATCCGACGCCTCCTTCGCGGGCGACGATTCGCACCATTCACCGCAGCCATGCCAAGCACTTCCATCAGAATCAGGTGCAGCGCCACAGAATAGGTAGCAAGAATCGAAGTACTTCCGACGCCTTCTGGCTGCCTTCCCCCGGATCCTGGCGCTTCGTTTCGTGTGTTCAATGTCGCCGCTCATCCGGCGGCCCGCGCGGCGTCTAGCACGGCTTCGATGAAGCCCGCCGGGCCGCACGCATAGAGATGCTTTGACGACAAGGGCGAGCCGGAAAAGGACGCCAGGTCCGCGCGATCATCCGCTAGCAGGGTGCGAAAAGCGCAGGGTGCTAGCGAGAGTGCCGGCGCCATCCATCAGCTCGGTTGCGCGGCATTGAGCAAGGCCTCCTCGATTGCCGCCGGCGTGAGGTCAGGTGCCAATTTCCCGACGAACTCGTACAAATGGCGTGGCCAGTAGGCGCCTCGCCTGGCGAGCGCATAGACGGTGCTAGTGGGAAACAGGTGGTCTACGGGGCTTGCATCCAGCTTGCGATCATGTGAGCGGGAGTACGCAACGAGCGGGATGATAGCCAGCCCCACGCCAGAGGCGGCGTAATTCTTCATAATCTCGACATCGGCCCCGCGCACAGCAATCTTGGGCATCAGGTMGGCATCCTCGAAGGCTTCGTGGACGCGTCGGCCAATGGCGTGCTGCTCGCTGTAGGTAATCAGCGGATAACGAGCGATGGCCTCAAGCGTTAGCGGCTGGGCATCGAACACCGGATGGCCACGTTCCCCAATCAGAACATGCGCGAGTTCGTAGCAAGGAATGGCTGCGAGCGTCGGTTGCAGGAACTGAGGCGCGGTGGAAAGCCCGAGGTTCACCTCGCCGGTGGCCACCAAGTGTGCAATTTCCGATGGGGAAGCCTGTACCAGATGTAGCCCCACGCTGGGGTAGCGCTTGGAGAACGAGGGCACGATGTCCTGCAGCACATAGCGGGCATGGGTATGCGTGGTGGCGATGGCCAGGCGGCCATTCGCCTCCCGTCGGTGATCCGCAACGATGTGGGCAATGTCCTCCGTTGCGGCCAACATGCTGCGCATGCATTGCAGCGTCCGTTCTCCAACGTCAGTAAGGCCGAAGATGCGGCTCTTGGAGCGGATTAGCAGCGCTGCCCCAAGGCTTTCCTCCAGCAGTGCGATCTGCTTGCTGACCGCTGACTGGGTCGTATGAAGTTCCCGGGCGGCCCGTKACACGTTCATATCGTAGTCCACGACGGCGCAGAAAGCCCTTACTTGCTGCAGTTTCATGATGCTTMCTTGCTAGGAACAGCGCTCACCCTGGCTGCCCGTGGCGAGTCTCTTCCCATGGTGCGTTCTTGAGGCGGGGCCCCGAACCGCCGGTGCCAACACGACTATTCCAGTTTGGAATCCTAATCTGAAATTTACCATTTCTTGGAAACGTCCCGGGAAACTACCATGGCGGCATGGAAAACCCAAGCGAGACAACAGCATGACCTCCAGCATTACGCCGGCATCCCTCGACGCGCTGCAATCCTGGATCGGCCGCAGCGAGACGGCAACCGACGTCGTTACGGTGCCCTTGGCCGAGCGCTTGATGGCCACCCTTGAGTCCCCTCGCAGCACTTCCTTCGCGCAAGGTGTTGAATTTCCCCAGATGTGGTACAGCGTGCTTTTCCCGCGCGTCGTGTCGCGGTCTCAGCTGGGCCGGGACGGCCATCCCGCGCCAGGCGATTTTCTGCCCCCAGTACCGCTGCCAAAGCGCATGTTCGCGGGCAAGCGAATCCAGTTCCTCGCTCCCATACGGATCGGCGACGAACTCACTCGGACGTCCGCCATCGCCTCCGTCACGCCCAAGCAAGGCAGTTCCGGACTGTTGGTCTTCGTGACGGTGCGCCACACCGTCAGCAACGCAGTTGGTAATGTGGTAGTCGAAGAGCAGGATATCGTCTATCGAAACAACGCTCTGGGTGAGGCCAGTGGCCCGGTCAACGCATCGCCGAAAGCTCCTTTCGAAGCGACACATCGATCCATCACCATTGTGGCGGACGCCGTAACGCTCTTCCGCTATAGCGCCCTCTGCTTCAACGGCCATCGCATTCACTATGACTATCCGTACGCCACGGAGGTAGAAGGCTATCCTCGCTTGGTCGTCAACGGAGGCCTCTCCGCGCTTTTCGCCGCCGAGCACGTCCACCATGCCTGGGGTGGAGTGCGCCTGGCAGGCATCACGACGCGCAACACGGCGCCGTTGTTTGAGGGTGAATCATTTCAGGTCGAGAGCCGCACCGGTGACAATCCCGGCGAAATTGCGTTCCGAGTCGTGACAGAAACGGGGAAAACGACGCTGCAAGGCTCCGGCATGCAGGAGGTGGCATGAACGCGTCCACTCCGCAAGAAGCCGCCGCCGCAGGCGAAGGTGTTGCCCCTCTGGGTGGCCTGCGCATCGTCGACCTGACGCAAGTCGTGGTCGGACCCTATGCAACCCAGTTCCTCGCTGACTTTGGCGCGGAAGTCATCAAGGTTGAGCATCCATCTGGCGACCTCGCCCGCTGGATAGGAGGGGGCTCGCCGACGCCAGGCATGGCCGCCAAATACTTGCACCTGAATCGCAACAAGAAGAGCCTGGCGCTGGACCTGAAAAAGCCGGGCGCTCTTGACGCCCTCAAAAAGCTGATCGCCACCGCGGATGTGGTTGTGCATAACATGAGGCCGGCTGCCGCCGCGCGCCTTGGGCTGTCGGCTGAGGATCTGTTCAGAATCAAGCCCGACCTCATCTATTGCAGCGTGGTGGGCTTCGGCCAGCAGGGGCGCTATCGCGACAAGCCGGCCTACGACTCTATTATTCAGGGAGCCTCCGGCCTGGCTGCCATCAACAACGGCGGCGACGGACAGCCTCGCTTCGTGCCGATGGTCATTGCCGACCGTACCGTCGGTGTGATGGTCGCCAACTGCATCCTGATGGCAGTGGTGCAGAGACTGCGCCACGGCGGGCCGCAGGCTATCGAAGTTTCCATGTTCGAGTGCATGACCGCATTTGTGCTGGCCGAGCACTTGTTCTTGAAGACTTTTGACCCACCCCTTGGCGACACCGGGGACTCGCGACTACTTGACCCCAACTCCCGGCCAGTTCCAACTGCTGATGGCTATATCTGCGTGACGGCCAATACCGACGCACAAGTCTTCGCCATGTTCGAGGCCATAGGACGCCCCGAACTGCGCACTGACGCGCGCTTTGCCGAAAAGCGGGCACGCTTCGAGAACATCGGGGAGATGTTCCGTATCCGTAACGAGGCATTTGCGGCACGAACCACAAGAGAGTGGCTTGAAATCTTAGAAGCAGCAGACATTCCCGCAGCTCCATTGCACACGCTCGACTCAGTGCTGGAGGACCCGCACCTGGCCGAGACGGGCTTCTTCCAGAAGGTCGAACATCCTACCGAGGGGACGATTACCAATCTGCGAAATCCGATTCGTTTCTCGAGCTACGAACCGACTCTCAATTGGCCGGCGCCGCATATCGGAGAACATAGCGTTGAGTTGCTGCGCAGCATCGGGGTTGCCGAGCGGGATATCGACAACTTGCTGACCATCGGCGCAACCGTACACCGCACTACGGCCATCGAGGAGCAGGCACGATGACAGGCATGGCTGAACGCACTAAGCAGCGTGCATTGCCCGTCTGGCGCTCGCTACTCTATGTCCCGGCGCATCGTTCCAACTGGACGGACGCATGATTGACCTTCCTATCATCGAACGGGCCCGTCGACTGCTTGAGCGGCAGCGGCACATCGAGTTTCGCGGCACGCGTTCCTGAGCCCTTGTAGGGCAGGATCGATTGCCCGCCGCCCATTTGCCAATCAATTCGAGCATCAGTCGAGGAGACTTTATCCAATGTTCAAGAAAGCTGCATTTGCGTTGACACTCAGTTGTGTCGCGGTAGTCCCTGGGGTGCTTTACGCCGCAGACAAGTATCCATCGCGTCCCGTCACGTTGGTCGTGCCATTCACGCCCGGTGGTAGCACCGATATCATTGCGCGTGTCATGGGCAAGCAGCTGAGCATCGCGCTCGGCCAGCCCGTAGTAGTGGAAAACAAGCCCGGGGCAGGGGGTGTTGTCGGCACCCAATACGCGAAGCTGCAACCGGCAGACGGGTACACGCTCATTCTGGGCGCAGTCGGGACATTTGGCGCCAATACGACCCTATACCGGCGCTTGCCCTACGACCCGGTGAAGGATTTCGCGCCTATCTCGTTGGTAGCGAGCGTGCCCAACGTCCTGGCAGTCAATCCCGAAAAGCTCGACGTGAAAACCGTGGATGGTCTGATACAAGCCCTTCGCGCCAAGCCCAATGGCTACGATTATGCATCGGCGGGAAATGGCAGCGCTGCGCATCTTGCCACCGAGTACTTCAAGCTGAGGGCGAATGTGCAGATCCAGCACGTGCCTTACAAGGGCACCGCTCCGGCGCTGAGTGACTTGGTCGCAGGCATGACGTCGCTAGCGCTGACGGGCTATCCACCTCTTTCCCCCTTCCTGAAGGCAGGCCGTCTGCGTCCCATCGCCGTTGCTTCKGCGAAGCGATTGCCACAGCTACCCAACGTGCCGACCATCAGTGAGACCAAAGGCTTTGAGGGATTCGTMGCGGATCAGTGGTATGGACTGCTGACGGTCGCCGGGACGCCCCGGCCAATCGTGGACAGGCTCAACAAAGAAGTGGTGGCCGCCTTGAAGAATCCCGAGACGCTTGAACTGTTCCGCAAAGAAGGGCTTGAGCCGATGTCCAACACGCCCGAGCAGTTCGCGGCGTACATCAAGGACCAGATTCAACTTTGGCGAGGCGTCGTCCACAAGGCGAACATCACCATCGATTGAGGGCGGTCAGCTCTCAACTCTCCGAAGATCTCCCGCTTTACAGCGGCTCCATCTGAAGCTGCTGAGCAGCTTTCGATGTCAATCGCTTTGGTACCGAGACAAGTCCGGTAACCAGACGGCTACTTTTCGTTGGGAATATCCATCTGTATCGGTTTTTGCCTCCATCGATACGAGGCAGCGGCTTCTTGCGCCCATGTTTTTCATGCGACATGTCCATATCAGAGTTTCGCGGCTACGTCGCGGCAAATCAGCGAGCTCGAAAATCCACAAGAAAAGAGGAGAACAGATTCAATGCAGCGAAAGATCGCCCTTTGCCTCACGATGTTCGCCACTGCCGCACAGGCGCAGGCCCAGTCAACTTCCAGTGTGACGTTGTATGGCGTCATGGATACCATGGTGCGCTACTCCAACAATAATGCTGGCGGTGGGAATCTCGCCGAACTTGCGAGCGGCTATTACAACGGTTCACGCTGGGGCATGCGCGGAACTGAGGAGCTCGGGGGTGGCTTGTCTGCGCTGTTCAATCTGGAAAGCGGGTTTGATCCAACAACGGGTATGGGGTCGCAAGCCACGAAGACGGCCAGCTACGGGGAACAATCCACGAACGGGCAGCCTCGCCTGTTCGGGCGCGCTGCCTTCGTTGGGCTGAACAAGGTCGGCTTTGGCAGACTCACCTTTGGGCGCCAGTTCACCACCGCGTACGACGCGACAAGCCGCTTCCAGCCGAACGGGCACCCKAACCTGGACGCCGTTACGATTCTCAACGGCTACACGGGCCCACGGCAAGACAATATGGCCAAGTACTTTGGCCAGTGGGGGGCATTCTCGGCAGGTGCGCACTACACCTTCGGGGAGGTGCCGGGCCAGACAAAGCGTAGTTCCAGCTATGGTGTCTCGGTGGGATACACAGACAGCCGCGTCGACGTCGGCGCGTTCTGGCAGCAGGCTAATGCACTGACCACTCCGGAATCTCGCAAGGTCTGGGGTCTCGGCGGAAACTACCAGGCAGGCATCGTCAAGCTGACCTTCGGCTATCTCAACAATCGCTTCGATGTCAGCCCGACGCGCAATGATGTCTTCACCGGCGGCTTCGCCATCGATGCAACCTCTGCACTCACGCTGTCTGTCGCGGCGCACTATGACAGGCAGCAGAATGCCGACGGCAGCCGGATTATGGTGAACGGGGTCGCAGACTACGCCTTATCAAAGCGGACGGACGTCTATGCGGAGGTCGACTTTAATCGAATCAACGGCGGCTACACGCTACCGACATTCATGGGTGAAAAAGGAAGCAAGGTGGGTGGTGGTATCGGGCTTCGGCATCGATTCTGACGCGCAGTATTGACGATGGTTGACGTCCAGTCGGCCCTAAAGGAACGGGAGGGCGTCTAATGGGCTATKGGCAGGGTGCTTATCCGGGACGAGGCACCGTCATGCCGGCTGCGCGTTGCCTAATTGAAGCCGCTAAAATGCCCGGGCGGTCTCTGCCAGGGCTTTTTAACGGCTTCCTGTAACACCAGCCACAACCGACCGCCTCTGAAGACCCGAGCCAGCAGCCAGCAGCCAGCAGCCAGCATGTCGGCATGTCGGCTGGCGCCTCAGCCGCCCTATCCTCGCAGCAAAACGCAATTAATCGCCTAGCGTCAAACTCCCACAACCCATGGAGCCAGCAAGCGACGAGGCCAATAGCGGCAATGAAATGTGGTCGATGCTGACTAAGCTCCGCATCTGCTCCCGGGAGGCCACGTTCGAACTTCCTCGGGGCAGTGGACATGTGGGCTGTGGCGCAGGTCTTCAAACTGCGCCACAAGTTGGCGCGGATTTAGCGCAGTATGAGGATCTACTTAAGTGACGCACGACGTACCTGGCGCGGCCAGAGTGCAGTTCATTCGTCGCTTGGCCTGGAGAGGAGGGTGACGCCGCACGCCAAAATTAAAAACGCGCTTAATCGCCAAGCTTGACCTACAACCGTGCAAATGTTGGCTGGCGTCAGGTCGGTTCCTCTTGGAGTAGAGGGCAGCCAGCACACGCAGCTTCCTGGCTTGCCTTTTCACGGGACGGGCCTCCATGGCGTCGGTTGCAAGGACGGCCAGGAAGCGTTCGTAGCAGAGGCCAAGTCCACAAGGGTGAGGAAGGCCAGTCGCTTACCCAATTGCAACGCGGCTTACAGKATCAGGCGGCAGGCCGACAGCGTTGCCGCACTGCCTGCATAGGGTGCAAGTCCCGGAGTGAGGGGAGCCAGGTCGTCCGCCGCGGCAATGCAGATACTAGATGCGCGATTGTCGCCGGTGCGGCCGGACAGCGGCTTGCGGAGGAAATCATTGCAAGGTGATGCTTAGCCTATCCAGCCACTTGTGCAGTTCGGCCACGCGGAAGGACTGGAACTTGCCGCAAAGTGCCAGGAGAAGATCCGATTGCGAGGTCTCGAGCAGGGTGGCGGCCTCCGACAACCGCATCCCACTGACCTGAATGCGGTCGGTGATGTCTTTCACGATGTTTGCCTTCAGCGGGATCTCTTCGGCGTCGGCGAAGCCAAGCTGCGCATAGACATTGCTGGTTCCATACTCGAAGCAAAACATGTGATCTCCTTTCATTCGCTAGACAACAACCCCTTTCTGCATCGTGCGTGGCGGTGGCTGAKGACGCGATTATTCAGCGAAGACAATGTCAACACAATCCCGGGGAAATACGGAGGCTGGTGTGACTAGCGGCCCACGTGGGCGGCGGCAGGCCAGGAGAGGTGGGACGCCGGGGGCGTCGCGCTGCCTCGGCAACTGTCAGAACGCAGGACGTTCCCTCGTACCCGCCACCGCAGCGGCGATGCGTTCCTCTTCACGCGCTATCGCGAGTGTTTCGCTGTAGCATCTCGATTCCGCCTACGTAACTGCCGAAGGCGCCTGTTGCACGTTCCTCTATCTCATCTGCCGACGTCAGTCCAACTGCAACGAGTGCGCGAATGTCTTCGCGATCGTTATCGGCGAGTCACGCGATTTTGCTGGCAGCGAGATCCACAGGGGAGAGCACGCGCACCTGTATCTGATCCAGGCTGAGGTCCACCGTCTTCCTGGTAGTCCTCGTGCATCAGCGCGAATGCCATCGCCAGAACACAAAAAACTACCGCATTGCCACTTAGTCAGTCCTCGCTTTGGCGCGGTCTTCAGGTCGAGGCCCATTGCTCGAATGGAGGTACAGGTAGGTGTACGTTCACCAAGCCTGAAGTTGTGCAGCAAGCTGTTGCACAATTGTGGTCAGTGCACTGACGTAGAAAGCGAGAGCGCCAAAACCGCCAGATTTCGCGCAAAAAGTACGGCTACCCCTTACGGGCGATATCGTTCCCGCGCCCTCTGCGGAGCGTCATCCGTTTCCTGCAGCGAATCGAGAAAATCCCGCGTCAGCGCGACACACTCATCAAAGCTGCGGTCGAAGCTGATCCGCTGGATCCTGGCGAACTGCTCGCGCATGATCGGGGGGCCCGCCTCGATTTGGCCCAGGAAGGCGGCTGCATGCCTCAGCAGAAACGGCGCGGCATGCGCGAGGRCTGTTGGTTCTTGCTCGACCACGACGGCCAGGTCGAAGAGATCCCGTGCGATGGCGCGGTCGCCCCGATGGTAGAGCTTCTTGGCAACGATTTCGGCTGCAGTCTCCACTTTGACTGGCTGCCCCATGATCTCCCAGATCTCGAATGGCTCGTCAGTCAGGTTGGGCGAGGCCACGACGTCGACTTCGCCGGCGTCAAGGACCAGCTTCACGAAGTTCCCCTGCTCCACATAGTCGCTCGTGATGCCCTCTGCAGTCTCGCTCAAACGGGGTGTCACGAACCCTAGATATTGCGGGTCCGGCACAAAGAGGTCGATATCGCGTGAAAAGCGATGGCGGTACCGGAGCATCAGGACCGTCCCGCCCCCGAAGGTCCAGAACGGCTCGATACCCCCGTGCTTCCTGACCTCCTCCATCAGCGTGAAGGCGTGAGGGAACAGGCTTTCCCAGGTGTCACCCTGGAGCTCAATCTTCATGCCCACAGCCCTCCGCGTGTCGCCGTCAATGACTGCGCGAGTCGTCTGAGGTTCTTCCAGATGTCGGCCGGTTTCCGGTGCTGCTTCGCCGCCACCTCGGCCACTACCTTGGTGACGAGTTGCAGTGGCGCCTCATCCAGGACCTGGGCTACTTGCGGTCGAAACTCCGCCGGCACCTCGCCAGTGGCCAGCGCCCATTCAAGCAGATCAGGCGTGAGCTCGCCGGCGTAACTGACGTTTGCGCCCTTCGCGGCCATCCATAGTGCGCGGGTCGGTGTGCCCMTGGCCTGGCGGCCGGCGTCGGGATCGTACACATCAAGCGCAAGGCCTAGGACGTCCATCAGCCGGCCCAGCGTTTCGAGCGTGGCGTTCACGGTTCCATGCTCAATGCCGTTTAGGGACTGGCGCGACAGTTTGGCCATATCCGCCAGTTGCTGCTGGGTCAGGCCGAGGGCGATCCGCTTGTGTTGAATCGTATTACCCAAGAGTGCAGGGTTCATGGCGAGAATCTCCGCTCGATGTGTCAAGTATAGACGACATAGACGGGGATATGGTTTCTTCGGCAATTGGGGGAATCGTCCTTTTCCTGCAGATTGATACGGTTGTGGTCAGCCCCGAGGGTGTGGGTTGCAGACCATTCGCCTGACCTTATTGCGGCCATCCGAGCACTTGTCGTACAGCTTTGTTCCGRACGACACTCCGAAAAGTGTAGATGTCGGCATTTGTGTATCGCTACGTTGGCAGGCAAGGGCAGCGCCAGCTCGAGGCGGCKGGTACAAACCTTTCGAATCTTGTGGAGGACGTGCGGCAGGAATTCGCTACCTGACCAACGCGCGTTATCCCATAGGACGGGTGGCAACGCTGCTKGGCTATTCACGCCAGTCGTCGTTTACGCAATGGTTCACTGCCCGATTTGGCACTCCGCCGCGTGCCTGGCGTGCCTCGCACGTGAAATGCAAATGTTCAGGTTTGTTTKATGCCTGCCCTTGGCCCGGGAATGGACGACCGCGGGCCGGACCTGCTTGTCTCTTCCCGGGGCTTCTTGCMGATAGCACATGGCTGACACGTTCAGCCGCGGGCATGGGAATCGAGAGTGCAAGCTAAGTTGTGATCGTGCTGGGCCGACTCGGTCKATGACGGCCTCCAACTCTGCGATCGATCGGGTCAGCACGCATTGCCGCTACTTAACGTGCAGGATCACGAGTCCCTCCGAGATCGTTGGGGCACTTGCGCCATTGCCAGTAGCGTTCTGTGCGATCCAATCCTTAGCCTTTTGGCTGCTTTCATCAACCCCCGTCTTGTCATTGCAAACGGTAACTGAGAAGCCAAATTCACCATCCTCGCTTCGGGCCAGTGTGTAGCTGACAAAGCCTTGGACCGAACGCATCAGTGATTCGATCTCAGGAGTGCGCCTCTCCAACAAATCGAAGAGTTCCTTAGCGCCTGCTCCCGAATATGCTCTTATTACGGTGTGCATGATATATCACTCACTTTGATGCCCTGGAGTTGGCGCGAATACGGTGCTGGGTGGAACCCTTAGTCGGTAGTCAATGCGACCAAGAGGTTCTTCTACGCCCGATTCATGTTGGCCAGTAGATGCCAGAAGGCTACTTTACATAGGGGCTGATTTGCATTCGGCCCCCATCAGGAACAACTTTGGCGGCGAATAGAAAAAATGCCAGTGATTTCTGGAGAATTTCCGTCTGTCCGCCAGCGGGCGAGGGAATTGAGGTCTATGAGTGACCTCCCGGGATAGTGCTGGCAGCGTTTGTCGACGGATGATCGGCGACCAAGTGCTGTACGGCCTCGGGATTGGCTATGTCGACGCACATCTGCCGGGCGCTACCCGGCTGACACCCGGCAGTGCTCCGTGGACGCGAGACCGGCGTTTGTTGGCAGTCGCCGATCGTCTGCGGCTGGCCGATCGGCCGCTCACTGGGGACACGCCCCCAAGCGGAGACCGCGCCAAAGCGGGGGCGGACGACCGGATCACTGTCAGGAGGCCAATGAGGCACCTACAATGCGCGCATGGCTTCCGATCCCGGGCCGGCGACCTCCGTCCTGCAACTTCGAATTGCTCTGCGTGGCCTGAGCCCGTCGGTTTGGCGACGCGTCCTCGTTCCCGAGCACTTGACGCGCGGGCAATTGCACAATGTGATCCAGGTCGTCATGGGCTGTGCCGACGAACGCACACGTTTAGCATTCGTGGCAGGCGTTACGGCGAAGCGCATGAAGGCATCCTGCAATTTTCCGCGGTAGCAAACGAGCTGACGCTGGCCGCGTTTAATCTGCGCGAGCACGAAGGCTTCGTCTTGCGACGTTGCGTGGCGGGTGGCGGCCCTTGCGCCGGGAGAGTTCGCGCATCCCGTGAGCGCGGGCGGCATGTTGGCACTGGGCTGCATCCTCATAAAGTGCAACAAGGAGCACTCATTGCACTGCGGCCGGCCCGATTGGCCGCGCCGTCAAAAATATTTTCCAAAAGGACTTGCCACTTCGATAAGCGCGCATTAATATTCGCTCCCTCGCAACGAAATGCGCTGCAGCAAAGCAGAGTAAAGCACAAGTTGTGGGGTAAAAAGAAAGGAAAAAAGCAATACGAATTCGTTCAGTGATGTTCGGGTTTAGTAGCCGGTTTTCTCTCGTTTTTATGTGCTGCAGACAAAGYAGCGACGCGGTAAGCAAAGCGAAYCGCGGCAAGTTCTTTAACAAACAAACAACCGATAAGTGTGGGCGCTTGATAGCGGATGCCCGGTGCGCAAGCATCGGAGCTTACAAGTTATAAAGTGCTCGCACAGTAAAACATGTTCAAACATGTTC
>NZ_JBFTLQ010000080.1:0-34912 GCF_056396525.1 Cupriavidus sp. 05T41 | reverse complement strand
GCCGTTGCTCCTGCCGCGCCCGCCGCGGCGGCACCGGCGGCACCGGCGGCGGCCGACGATCCCGCCGCGCGCCTGCAGAAGCTCAGGGAGCTGCTCGACAAGAGCCTGATCTCGCAGGCCGAGTTCGACACCGCCAAGGCCGAGATCCTGAAGAAACTGGTCGGCTGAGCACGCACGGCGCATGCAAGAAATCAACTGCCCGAGTTGCGGCGCGCCCGCGGCCTTCCGCTCGTCGGCCGCCGTGATGGTGGTGTGCGAGTACTGCCACAGCACGCTGCTCAAGGATGCCGACACGGTCAAGGACATCGGCAAGATGTCCGCCGTGCTGGAGGACTACACGCCGCTGCAGCTCAGTACCAGCGGGCAGTGGAACGGGCAGGGCTTCACCCTGGTCGGCCGCATCCAGCTGCGCTACGACGCCGGCTTGTGGAACGAGTGGTACCTGCTGTTCGACGACGGCAGCGACGGCTGGCTGGCCGATGCCTCGGGCCAGTACATGCTGACCCGGCGCGCCCCGCCGGACCCCGCTCAGGCATCTCCCGGCCAGCTCGACGGCGCGCCGCTGCCGCAGTACGAGCATCTTTCGCCGGGCACCAGCCTGTTCTTCGACAAGCACCGCTACCTGGCCAGCGATGTGCGCAGCGCGCGCTGCACCGGTGGCCAGGGCGAGTTGCCGTTTGCGGTCGGCGCGGGCTGGACCGCGCAGGTGGCGGACTTCCGCGACGAGGGCCGCTTCGTCACGCTCGACTACGCGCACGGCTATCCGCCAGCGGTCTATGCCGGCGCGGCGGTCACGCTGGACCAGCTCAAGTGCCAGCTGCTGCGCGAGCCGGACCAGATCGCCGGCACCGCCGACCGCTACCGCGGCAAGGCCGTGCCGCTGGCCTGCCCGGGCTGCGGCGGCGCGATCGCCTACCGCGCCGGCGTGGCCAGCTTCGTGGTCTGCCCGAGCTGCCACAGCCAGATCGACTGCACCACCTCCACCGCGCTGGTGCTGGAAAAGCAGCGCGAGCTCGATGCGCTCAAGACCAGCCTCGCACCGGGCGACACCGGCACCATCGACGGCAAGCCGTACACGGTGCTGGGCCTGATGCAGTGCACGGACAACGATGAGGACGAAGCTTCCACCTGGGTCGAATACCTGCTGTTCAACGAGCAGCGCGGCCTGCTGTGGCTGGTCGAGCAGGACAGCGGCTGGGACCGCGTCGAGGTGCTCGATACCTGGCCGCGCATGGTCTCCGCCACCGCCGCCAGCTACCAGGGGCAGAATTTCCAGCAGGGCTTCGACTACGAGAGCGAGGTGCTGTACGCGGCCGGCACCTTCAACTGGCGCGTGCAGGTGGGCGACACCACGCGCCTGACCGAGTTCGGCAAGCCGGCGCGGCGCCTCACGCGCGAGACTTCCGAGACCGAGATCGTCTGGACCTTGTCCACCACGGTGGCCCGCGCGCAGGTGGCGCAATGGTTCAGGTCCGTGCCCGCCCTGGCGCAGGCGGCCCGCGCGCCGCAGGCAGCCAGGCCGGCGGGCAGCGGCGCGGACCTGGCCTTCTGCCGCAAGAGCGCCAAGGTCTACGCCATCCTCCTCGCCATCCTCAACGTGCCGGTGGCCCTGGTCACGGACCGCGGATGGTTCACCATCGTGTTCGGTTTCCTGCTGCTGTGGGCGCCGATCTGGCTGGTCCAGCGCTGGGCCGGAAAGGATTGAGTCAGCGTGCGCCTGCTTTACCTCGTCTACGGGATCATCGTGCTGTTCGGCACCACCTTCTTCAATATCGGCGACAGCGGCCGTTCCGGGGCATCCGGCGCATCCGGCTATTCCAGCGCCCGCGGCTGGAGCGGCGGCTCATCCGGCTCCAGCGGCTGGTCCTCGGGCGGCGGACACAAATGAGAAGGGTGACACAGGCCAGGCCGATGGCGCCGACGGGCGCGCGGCCATGAACGCCCCGATGCTGCCTTGCCCGGCCGTGCTGGGCCACCACCTGCTGGCCGACCTGCAAGGCGTGGCCGCCGAGCTGCTGGCCGACGCCGCGCTGGTGGAGCGCGTGCTGTACCAGGCCGCGCGGGCCGCCGGCGCCACCGTGGTCGATGCACGCTTCCGCCATTTCGGGCCCGGCCTCGGCGTGACCGGGGTGCTGCTGCTGCGGGAGTCGCACATCAGCATCCATACCTGGCCGGAATACGGCTTTGCCGCGGTGGACGTGTTCATGTGCGGCGCCGCCCGGCCGGAACTGGCGGTGGATGTGATGCGCGCGGCCTTCGCGCCGCGCTCGCTGAGCGTGCGCGACCAGGCCCGCGGACCTGCCCCGGCCTGATCGCGCCATGCCGCCCGCGGGTGGCGAGACGCCGCCCGATGGTCTACACTCGTAGCTAACCCCGTAATTACTACAGGGTCTTTGCCTGATGCAGGCGTCACCCGGAGTCCGCATGAGAATCGGTGAACTGTCCCGCCACAGCGATTGCGACGTGGAGACCATCCGCTACTACGAGCGCGAGGGCCTGCTCGACGCTCCCCAGCGCGAAGACAACGGCTATCGCCGCTACGGCGACGCCCACCTGCTGCAGCTCAACTTCGTGCGGCATTGCCGCTCGCTCGGCATGAGCCTGTCCGATGTGCGCCGGCTGCGCGATTTCGAGCGCGATCCCACGCTCGCCTGCGACGATATCAACGCATTGCTGGACCGCCAGATCGACCAGATCCATGCCCAGCGCGTGGCGCTCGAGGCACTGGAAGGGCAATTGCGGGCGCTGCGCCACACCTGCGACCAGCCGCACCCCGCCAGCGAGTGCGGCATCCTGCAGAACCTGCAGCAGGCCGCGGCCGGTGCCGCGTGCGAATGCCACCCGCACGCCCAGGACCACCACTGAAGCGCCTGAACCCGCCGAAGCGGCCAGGGCGACGCATGGCGTCTTAAAAGAAGGCGCCGCCTGTGCTACGATCCCCTTTGCCAGCCGTGCACCCGGCTGGTGAGCAGGCGGCGGATCCGGCGCACGGAAATCAGGTTTCGCCTGCCCGAGTAAGCCATCGCTTTCGTTGCAGCCGCCACGCAAAGCGCGCTTGTTCCGGTTTTCCCCGCCGTTTCCGTATTTCGTTTCCGCGTTTTCCGACTTCCCACATTCCTGCCGCATGCCGATGATGCCTTGCTGCCTGCCGCCGACCGCTGCCGTGCTTGCCCGTACCGGGCAGGCCGGCGCGTGGGCGCGCGCGGCGTCGGCATTGCGCGCACAAGCCAACCAGGCCACGGCCTGCCGCCGGGTCAGCGCTCCGCCTGATCCCGCCCGGTTCCCAGCCTGACGTAACCCCACACGCAGGCAAGCGCCGAACCGGGCCGAGTCTCACCCTGTTCGCGGCTTTCCCGTCATTCCTGACGGCCTGAATCAATCCAATGACCTGGCAATACCGTGCCGATCCACAGCGGGTCGGGCCTGGGGGCCGGGGCCACGCATCGCCACCTAGCGAGGATCCATCATGACGGCTTCATCCAAGCAGCAGCAACCGACCCTTTACCTCACCGAACTCGATGTCACCCGGCTCGAGCGCATTGCCAGCCGCGCCGGCGCCGCACCGCTGGTGGAGATGCTCGACGGCATCCTGGAGCGCGCCGCCATCGTGCCGGCGGAAGCCATTCCCAAGGATGTCGTGACCATGAACTCCAGCCTGACGTGCGCGCTGGAGGGCGAGGCCACGCCGCGCAACTGGACGCTGGTCTATCCGGATACCGCGGATTTCGAGGCCGGCCGCCTGTCGGTGCTATCGCCGGTTGGCCAGGCGCTGCTCGGCGCACGCAGCGGACAGACCGTAAGCTACCGGCTGCCGGACGGACGCGAACAGAAGGTCACCGTGGTCGAGCTTTCTTTCCAGCCCGAGGCCAACGGACAGTTCACGCTCTAAAATAATCAGGGCCTCATGGCGCACATTTCGCAGATACGGGGACGCCGCCTGGCGGTACGCCCCGGTGCGATCCGCGGCTTCCCGGTGCGCGCCGCCTGCCTTGCCGAGGCAGGAAAAAGCTAGCGCCACGGCCTGCCCCGATCCTGGCCAGGCCGCCTCCAGCCTGGGTTGGCCGGCGCCCGGCACCGCCGCCAGGCGACCTTCCCACCACCCCGCACCACCGCCATTCGCGCTGCGCGTCGCCCATTCGCGGCGGCATGGGCGCCGTTCGTCCGTACTTCCAGCGTTTCACGACTCGCAACGCACCATTCGTCGCAGTGGTATTTCTCCTTGCCGAACCAACCACTAATCTTCAGTCCGTGCTCGCAGCGCAACATAGATTGCCGCAGCAGCTAGTAAAGCAGACCAAAAAAAAGACGAAACAAAATCAGTTGAAGGAGTCCCAAATGAATGCCAGACGCATCCTCGGCAGCGCCTTAGGCGTGTTGATCCTCGTTTCATCGGCCGCCGCGCTGGCCGCGCCTGCCGCCAGCAAGCTCGGCAAGTTCGACGTGTATGCCGACGCGCTGCGCACGGGCAGGTACGACGTGTACACGGACGGCGCCAAGCAAGGCAAGTTCGACACCTTCACCGACGGCGCCAAGCAAGGCAAGTTCGACACGTTCACCGATGGCGCCAAGCAAGGCAGGTTCGACACCTTCACCGACGGCGCGCGCGCCTTCAGCGGCGAAATCTCGGCCTCCTCGCTCGACAATTCGCGCTCGGGCGACGGTTCGCTCTACGGCTACCGGGTCTGACCCGGCACCGCGTGTCTCCTGGCGGTCACTTCGGTGACCGCCTCGCGTTACGGGCCGGCTGATTAGCCCGTCCAGTATCGCGACACCTGACGCGCCACCCCGCAGTACCGCTTTATCTCCCACCTGCCCGGCTGACCTCCTCCTCCTCTCTCTCCCGCCGGGCGGGTGATTTTTCCCCGCCGCCCGCTTTTCCGCTTTTCCGCATTTTCTCCCGCGCACCACCCGTACTCCGCACGTCTTACGACGGTGCCTGCTGCTGCCCGCGCCGCGCACGCCCGCGCCCGATCAGCACGTAGAGCAGCGGCACCACCAGCGCGCCAATCACGGTGGCGCCCAGCATGCCGCCCAGCACGCCGGTGCCGACCGCGCGCTGGGCCGCCGCGCCCGGCCCGCTGCTCACGGCCAGCGGCACCACGCCGAGGATGAAGGCCAGCGAGGTCATCACCACCGGGCGCAACCGCTGGCGGGCCGCCTGGCCGGCAGCCTCGACCAGCCCCATGCCGCCGCGGCGCAGCTGCTCGGCGTACTCCACCACCAGGATGGCGTTCTTGGCCGCCAGCCCCATGATCACCACGCCGCCCACCTTGAAGTAGACATCGTTGGGCATGCCGCGCAGCCAGATCGCCAGCAGCGCGCCAAGCAGGCCTGCCGGCACCACCAGCAGCACGGCCAGCGGCAGCGTCCAGTTCTCGTACAGCGCCACCAGGCACAGGAAGATGAACAGCATCGACAAGGCGAACAGCCACGGCGCCTGGGCGCCGCTTTGCTGCTGCTCGAAGGCGCGCCCGGTCCAGCGCACGTCGTAGGCGGCGCCCAGCTCGCGCACCCTGGCGGCAAGCCGCGCCATCGCCGTGCCGGTGCTGTGGCCGGGTGCCACCTCGGCGTTGATGCGCACCGAGGCCAGGCCGCCGAAGCGCTCCAGCGTGGCCTCGCCCGCGCCCCACACCAGTTCGGCGAAGGCGCCGAGCGACACCATGCCGCCGCGCGCGTTGCGCACATGCACGCGCGACAGGCGCGCGGGATCCATGCGGAAAGGCGCGTCGGCCTGCAGGATCACACGGCGTATGCGCCCCTCGCGCGCCACCTCGTCGATATAGCGCGAGCCGAGCGTGGCAGACAGCGCGTGATGGATCGCTTCGGGCTCCACGCCGAAGCTGCGCGCCTGCTCGTAGTCGATATGCAGGTCCAGCGCCGGCGCCGGCTGCGCGGTGGCCGCGCGCACCTCGCCCAGCGACGGCTCATCGTCGCGCTTGTCCCCGAGCGCGGCCAGCAGCTTGTCGCGCGCCGCGAACAGGGCTGCGCGGCCGGTGCCGGGCTGCGCCACCAGGCGCATGTCGAGCCCGCCGGTGCTGCCCAGCTCGGGCAGCGCCGCGCCGTTGTAGGCGTAGAGCTGCGCGCGGCCGCGTCCGGGCCACGCCTCCAGCCCCTCCGAGAGCCTGGCCAGCACGGCCTCGGCGCGGTCCTTGCTGCCGCGGCGCTCCCAGTCCTCCAGCGCCAGGAACAGGCTGGCGCGCTGCTCGCCGCTGCCGGAATTGCTCCAGCCCAGCACGGCAAAGCTCGATTGCACCGGATATTGCTGCGCGCGCAGCCATGTTTCCAGCTCCGCCACCATGGCACGCGTCTGCGCCTGGGTGGCGCCGGCCGGCAGCTCGATATCGATCACCAGCTCGCCGGTGTCTTCTTCGGGCAGGAAGCCGGACGGGATCTGCCACAGCAGCGC
This sequence comes from Cupriavidus sp. 05T41, assembly GCF_056396525.1. Lineage (NCBI taxonomy): Bacteria > Pseudomonadati > Pseudomonadota > Betaproteobacteria > Burkholderiales > Burkholderiaceae > Cupriavidus > Cupriavidus sp. 05T41. The sequence goes on along the minus strand of NZ_JBFTLQ010000080.1, from coordinate 28,506 downwards.
GCTGCCGGCGACGGCCAGCGCCAGGTAGACGCCCAGCCAGCGCAGGCGCCGCCGCTGCAGCGCCGTCACCCAGCCGGCGTAGCGGGTGGCAAACGCCGTGAAGCCGCGCTCGAACCAGGCCAGCGGCCCGCGCACCGGATGCTGCGCGTGGCGCAGCAGGCTGGCGCACATTGCCGGCGCCAGCGACAGCGCGAAGAACAGCGAGAACGCGATCGAGATCGCCAGCGTGACGGCGAAGTGGCGGTAGATCACGCCCACCGCGCTGCCCATGAAGGCCATCGGCACGAATACGGCGCACAGCACCAGCGTGACCGCCACCAGCGCGCCGGACACCTCGCGCATCGAGCGGCCCGCGGCCTCGGTCGCGTCCACGCCTTCCTCGCGCATGATGCGCTCCACGTTCTCCACCACCACGATGGCGTCGTCCACCAGAATGCCGATCGCCAGCACCACGCCGAACAGCGTGATGACGTTGAGCGACAGGCCGAGGGCATACAGGCAGGCGACCGTGCCGAGCAGCGACACCGGCACCACGATCATCGGGATCAGCGTGGCGCGCAGGTTGCCGAGGAACAGGTACAGGATCAGGAACACCAGCACCGCGGCTTCGGCCAGCGTGGCCAGCACGCGCCAGATCGAGCGGTCGACGAACTGCGCGTTGTCGGCGGAGATCGCATAGCGCACGCCGGGCGGGAAGTTGCGCATGGCGTCGTCCAGCGCGGCGCGCACGGTGCGCGAGGTGGCCAGCACGTTGGCGCCGTCCGCCAGCTTGAGGCCGATCGCGGCCGATACCTTGCCGTCCAGCGTCGAGCCGAAGCGGTAGTCGCTGGCGCCCAGTTCCACGCGGGCCACATCGCGCAGCCGCACCAGCGAAGCATCGCCGCCGCTGCGCACCACGATGCGCCCGAATGCTTCCGGGTCGCTCAACGGGCGCGGCGGGCGCACCAGTGCCTGGAAGGGCTGCCCCGGCAGCGCCGGCGCGCCGCCGAGCTGGCCCGGCGTGACATCGCCGTTGCGGTCCTTGATGGCCTGCTCCACGTCGGCGGCGGTAAGGCCGAGCGCATTGAGCTTGTCCGGGTCGAACCAGATGCGCAGCGCATATTCGGCGCCGTAGGGTTCGGCCTTGCCGATGCCGGGCAGCCGGCGCAGCATGGGCAGCACCGAGCCGGCGGCGAAATCGCCGAGCGCGGTCTCGTCGAGCTGGCCGTCGTCAGACACCAGGGAGACGTACATGAAGGGGTTGGCGCTGGCCTGGTCGACATAGATGCCGCCGCGGCGCACCGCCTCCGGCAGCAGTGGTTCGGCCTGCATCACGCGGTTGCGCACATTGACCTGCGCCAGCTGCGCGTCGGTACCCTGGCGAAAGCCCAGCGTCACGCTGGCGGTGCCGCCTTCGCTGCTGGCATCCAGGTAGAGCAGGCCGGGAATGCCATGCATCTGCTGCTCCAGCACGGCGGTGACCGCATCTTCCACGGTGCGCGCGGAGGCGCCGGGATAGTCGGCCGAGACGATCACGGTAGGTGGCGCCACCGCCGGATACTGGGCGATGGGAATGCGGGTGAGGGCGATCAGGCCCGCCACCATGGTCAGGATGGCAATCACCCACGCAAAGGCGGGCCGGCGAAGAAAAAAGGACGCCATGAAAAGAGACTCGGTGTTGGTCGCGCCGACGTGCCCGAAGGCCGCCGCCGGCGGCGGTGGAACAACGATCGGCGCGCGACAATGCGCGTGCGCGCCGGACAGCGAAGCACTGTTCTTTTGGGGGGAAGGCTGTCTTTGGCGCGGCTGTGTCAGCGGCGGCAGCCGGCCGCTGGCATCGTCAGGACGCAGCGCCGGACGACGGGCACGCGGCAGCGTGAATCGACGGAACCGGCAATCGGAAATCGGGCCGGCAGCGCGGAGCAGTGTGTCACGCCTGCGGCTTCCCGATCACTGGCATGGCCGCGATTATAGACACGGCGTGTGACGCGGACAATCTTTGCGTGCCCGATTGTCCACATCAGGGTCGGCGCTTGAGAGGAGAGCGCGGCCGCTCAGCCGCGCGCGGGCTTCAAAGCTGCTTGGCCGCGAAGGTGTCGCACTTGCGGATGTCGCCGCTGCTCAGGCCCTGGCGCAGCCAGCGCACGCGCTGCTCGCTGGTGCCGTGGGTAAAGGCTTCCGGCACCACGTAGCCCTGGGCCTGGCGCTGCAGCCGGTCGTCGCCGATGGCGGCCGCGGCCTTCAGGCCCTCTTCGATATCGCCGGGCTCGAGCAACTGCTGGTTCTGGCGCTCGGCGGTGGCGGCCCACACGCCGGCCAGGCAGTCGGCCTGCAATTCCACGCGCACCGAAAGCTGGTTGGCCTGCGCCTCGCCCATGCGCCGGCGCGCCGCATCGACCTTGCCGGACACGCCGAGCAGGTTCTGCACGTGGTGGCCGACCTCGTGCGCGATCACATAGGCCTGGGCGAAGTCGCCGCCCGCGCCGAAGCGCTTGCGCAGTTCGTCATAGAAAGCCAGGTCGATATAGACCTTCTGGTCGCCGGGGCAATAGAAGGGACCCATGGCCGACTGGCCGGTGCCGCAGGCGGTGGGCGTGGCGCCGGTAAACAGCACCAGCGTGGGCGGCGCGTAGCGGCGGTTGAGGTCGGTTTCGAAGATGCCGGACCAGGTGCGCTCGGTATTGCCCAGCACCTTGCGCACGAACACTGTCATCTGGTCGGTGGCGGGCGCATGGCTGGGCACATGCTGCGGCTGCGCCTGCTGCTGTTGCCCCTGCAGCACCGAGGCGCCCTGCATGATCACGGAAGGATCGATGCCGAAAAAGTAGGAGGCCGCCAGCGCCACGATGATGGTGCCGATGCCGATCGTCTTGGGTCCGGCGCCGAAGCCGCCGAAGCCGCCGGAACCCGCTCCCCGGCGATCTTCTACATTCTGGCTTTCGGCTTCGTCATCGAGACGCATGGTGGCTCCGCATTGCTGGTTGGTGGCCGCGGCAAAAGAGAGCCACGGCGTGCCGATCAGTATAGCAATGGCGGTGCAGCCAGCGAATGGGAGCGATGTATCAGGCCGTAACGGCGCCTGCCGCCGCGGCAAGCTGCGCCCGCCCGGGCCCGGCGCCGGCGATCTCCGCCACGCGCAGCAGGTTGGTGGTACCGCCCTGGCCGAACGGCATGCCCGCCGCGATGGTGATCTGGTCGCCCGGTTCGGCGTAGCCCTCGGCCAGCGCCGCGCGGGTGGCCGCGTTCACCATCTCGTCCACGCTCTGCACGTCCGGGCTGACAGTGGAGTGCACGCCCCAGGCGATCGCCAGCCGGCGTGCTATCTCCAGGTTCGGCGTGATGCTGACGATCGGTGCGCAGGGCCGCTCGCGCGCCGCCCGCAGCGCGGTGGCGCCCGACGAGGTGTAGGTCACCGTGGCCACCGCGCCGATGATCTGGGTGACCTCGCGCAGCGCCGCGCAGATCGCATCCTGGCGCGTGGACAGCGGTGCCTCGTGCTGGGCGTCGAGCAGGTTGCGGTAGAGCGGATCGCGCTCCACCTCGTTGATGATGCGGTCCATGATCGCCACCGCCGGCACCGGGTGGCGGCCGTTGGCCGACTCGGCCGACAGCATCACCGCGTCGGCGCCGTCGTAGATCGCGCTCGCCACATCGGAGGCCTCGGCGCGCGTGGGCACCGGCGAATCGATCATCGACTCCAGCATCTGGGTGGCGATGACGATGGGCTTGCCGTGCTGGCGGCACACGCGCAGGATGCGCTTCTGTACCCCCGGCACGCGCTCCGGCGGCAGCTCCACGCCGAGGTCGCCGCGCGCCACCATCACCGCGTCGGACACGCGCACGATTTCCTCGAGCTGCTGCAGCGCGGCCGGCTTCTCGATCTTGGACAGCACGCCGGCGCGCGTGCCGATGATCTCGCGCGCCTCGACGATGTCGGCCGGACGCTGCACGAAGGACAGCGCGATCCAGTCCGCGCCCAGCGCCAGCGCGAAATCGAGGTCCTTGCGGTCCTTCTCGGTCAGCGCGGGGATGGGGATGACCGCGTCGGGCACGTTGACGCCCTTGCGGTCGGACAGCGTGCCGTGGTTGACCACGCGCGTGACGATGCTGCCGCTGGCCACGGACTCGATCTTCAGTTGCACCTTGCCGTCGTCGATCAGCAGCGACTGGCCCGGCGCGGCCACGCGGAACAGCTCCGGATGCGGCAGGTGCACGCGGGTGGCGTCGCCGGCGCCGGGATCGCTGTCGAGCACGAACACGTCGCCGGCCTTGAGCGCGACCTTGCCCGCGGCAAAGGTGCCGATGCGCAGCTTGGGACCCTGCAGGTCCGCCAGCACGGCGATGGGCCGGCCGGTCTCGGCCTCGACCTGGCGCACCGCGTCGTAGCGGCGGCGATGGTCCTCATGGCTGCCGTGGCTGAAGTTCAGGCGGAACACATCGGCCCCCGCCTCGAACAGCTGGCGGATCACTTCGATGTCGGTGCTGGCCGGTCCGAGCGTGGCAACGATCTTGGCTTTGCGCTGGCGTCTCATTTTGTCTCCTCTTCCATTCTCGGGCGGCGCGCCGCGGCGGGCGCGCCTTTGTTCAAACACGGGGGCTTGCAGGCCCGTCTCACGCGATCAGGATCGCGCGGAAATCGTTCACGTTGGTGCGGGTCGGGCCGGTGACGATCAGGTCGCCGAGCCCGGCGAAAAAGCCGTAGCCATCGTTGTTGGCCAGGTGCGCGCGCGCCGACAGGCCGCGCGCCTGCGCGCGCACCAGCGTGTCCGGCGCCAGCAGCGCGCCGGCGTTGTCCTCGGAGCCGTCAATGCCGTCGGTGTCGCAGGCAATCGCGTGCACGCCGGGCAAGCCGTCGAGCGCCACGGCCAGCGCCAGCAGGAATTCGGCATTGCGTCCGCCGCGGCCGCTGCCGCGCACGGTCACCGTGGTCTCGCCGCCGGACAGCAGCACGCAGGGCTTCGCGAACGGCTGCGCGTGCTGCGCGATCTGGCGGGCAATGGCGGCATGCACCAGCGCCACCTCGCGCGCCTCGCCTTCGATGCTGTCGGACAGGATATGTGCCTCGAAGCCCAGTTCGCGCGCCCGCGCCGCGGCCGCTTCGAGCGACTGCTGCGCGCTGGCCAGCGTGACGCTGAGGTGGCCGGCAAAGCGCGCGTCGCCGGGCTTGGGCGTCTCTCCGGCGCCGCTCTCCAGGTGCGTGCGCACGTTGGCCGGTACCTCGATGCCGTACTTGGCGATCACCGCCAGCGCGTCGGCGCAGGTGGTGGCGTCGGGCAAGGTCGGGCCGCTGGCGATCAGCGTGGGATCGTCGCCGGGGATATCGGAAATCAGCAGGGTCTCCACGCGCGCCGGCGCGCAGTGCAGCGCCAGGCGGCCTCCCTTGAGCGCCGACAGGTGCTTGCGCACGCAGTTCATCTCGCCGATGTTGGCGCCGCTCTTGAGCAGCGCGCGGTTCACCGCCTGCTTGTCGGCCAGCGTGATGCCGGGCGCGGGCGCGGCCAGCAGCGCCGAGCCGCCGCCCGAAATCAGGCACAGCACGAGGTCGTCGGCGGTGAGGCCGCCGACCAGCTCCACCATGCGCTGCGCGGCGCGCTGGCCGGCTTCGTCCGGCACCGGGTGCGCGGCCTCCACCACTTCGATGCGGCGGCAATCCGCGCCATGGCCGTAGCGCGTGACCACCAGCCCGGACAGCTCGCCTTGCCAGTGCAGCTCCACCGCCTGCGCCATCGCGGCGGCGGCCTTGCCGGCACCGATCACCACGGTGCGGCCCTTGGGCGGTGCCGGCAATTGCGGCGGCAGGCAATGGCTGGCGCTGACGGCCGCCACGGCCGTGTCGAACAGGTCGCGCAGCAGTGCGCGGGGATCGCTGAGGCCGGCCGGGCGTGGCGGCACCAGCAGGGCAGAGTAGGAATCGGTGGCGTACATGGCTGGATCCGGAAATGCTGTCTCCCCGGCACGGCCGGGGAGCGGTACGGGCCTGCCATGCCGGCAGGCCTCGGCGGTGCCTCTTACTTGCTGCCCTTGGCGATCTCGTGGTTCGACATGATCTCGATGGCGCGGCACAGCGCCGAGTGATCCTGCTTGCCCAGGCCGTTGGCGGCGCAGGTATTGAACAGTTCCTGCGCGGTGGCGGTATTGGGCAGCGCCACGCCGAGCGCCTTGGCGCCCTGCAGCGCGAGGTTCAGGTCCTTCTGGTGCAGCTCGATACGGAAGCCCGGGTCGAAGGTGCGCTTGACCATGCGCTCGCCGTGCACTTCCAGGATGCGCGAAGCCGCGAAGCCGCCCATCAGCGCCTGGCGCACGCGCGCCGGATCGGCGCCCGCCTTGGAGGCGAACAGCAGCGCTTCGGACACGGCCTGGATGTTCAGCGCCACGATGATCTGGTTGGCCACCTTGGTGGTCTGGCCGTCGCCGTTGCCGCCCACCAGCGTGACGTTCTTGCCCATCAGCTCGAACAGCGGCCTGACCTCGTCGAAGGCCTCTTGCGGGCCGCCGACCATGATGGTCAGCGATGCCGCCTTGGCGCCCACTTCGCCGCCCGAGACCGGCGCGTCCAGGTAGGACGCGCCGAGCTTGTTGATGCGCGCGGCGAAGTCCTTGGTGGCGATCGGCGAGATCGAGCTCATGTCGACCACGATCTTGCTGTGCGCGGCCTCCTTGCCGGCGCCCTTGAGCGCGGCGGCCACGCCCTTTTCGGCGAACAGGACGGCCTCCACGTGCGGCGTGTCCGGCACCATGATCACGATGATGTCGGCGCGCTTGGCGACTTCTTCCGCGCTGGTGCAGACCGTGACGCCGGCGTCCACGAGCGCCTGCGGCGCGGGGTTGACGTCATGCACGAACAGCGTGTGGCCGGCGGCGCGCAGGTGGCCCGCCATCGGCGCGCCCATGATGCCCAGGCCGATAAAGCCGACGTTGCGTTGGTTTGCCATATTGTTGTCTCCTAGGGATGGTGAAAGATTCAGATTCGAAACCGGTTTGAAGGCGCGCCGCGGGCGCCGGGCCTGGCCAACAGGCTTTCCTCCCTCTCCCGCAGGCGGGAGAGGGAGCAAACCTTGCTACTGCACGCCGTGCGCGGCGCGCCAGCCCAGGCCTTCGACGGTGGTCGTGCGCGGCTTGTATTCGCAGCCGACCCAGCCGTCGTAGCCGATCTGGTCGAGCCACTGGAACAGGAAGCGGTAGTTCAGCTCGCCCGTGCCCGGCTCGTTGCGGCCCGGGTTGTCGGCCAGCTGCACATGCCTGATCTTCGGCAGGTTGGCCTTGAGCGTGGCGGCGATCTCGCCCTCCATGCGCTGCATGTGATAGATGTCGTACTGCACGTAGAGATTGGGCGCGCTGACCTGTTCGATCAGCGCCAGCGCCTGCTGCGTGCCCGACAGGAAGAAGCCGGGAATGTCGAAGGTATTGATCGGCTCGACCAGCAGGTCGATCTGTTCGGCGGCGAGCGCCCGCGCGGCGAAGCGCAGGTTTTCCACCAGCGTTTCCTGCGCCTGTTCGCGCCGCACGTTCTGCGGCTGGATGCCGACCAGGCAGTTGAGCTGGCGCACGCCAAGCACCTTGGCGTACTTGAGGGCCTCGCCCACGCCGTCCTGGAACTCGCCGACGCGGTCCGGATGGCAGGCGATGCCGCGCTCGCCCGCGTCCCACTTGCCGGCGGGCAGGTTGTGCAGCACCAGGTCGAGCTGGAAGCGGTTGAGGCGGTCCGCGATCTGGTCCGCATGGAACGCATAGGGGAACAGGAACTCGACGCCACGGAAGCCCGCACGCGCGGCGGCTTCGAAGCGGTCGAGGAAGCCCGCTTCGGTAAACAGCATGGTCAGGTTGGCGGCCAGTTTCGGCATGTCTCTCTCTCCGGGAAAAATGACGCCCCCGCTCCCGCCTGGAAGCGGGAGCCGGTGTCTTTGCGTTGCTCGGCTCAGGCCGTTTCGACTTCTTCGTTGAGGATGGCTTCCTCGATGTCTTCGACCGGCTCGAACTCGTTGATGTTGTCGATCTCGGTGCCCATGGCGATATTCGTCACGCGCTCGAGGATCACCTCCACCACCACCGGCACGGAGAACTCGGCCATCAGGTCGCGCGCTTCGGCAAAGGCCGGCGCGATGTCTTCGGGCTTGAACACGCGGATCGCCTTGCAGCCCAGCCCTTCGACCACCTTGACGTGGTCCACGCCGTAGCCGTTGAGCTCGGGCGAGTTGACGTTGTCGAAGGCGAGCTGCACGCAGTAGTCCATCTCGAAATTGCGCTGCGACTGGCGGATCAGCCCGAGGTAGGAGTTGTTCACCACCAGGTGGATGTACGGCACCTTGAACTGCGCGGCCACGGCCAGTTCTTCGATCATGAACTGGAAGTCGTAGTCGCCCGAGATGGCCACCACGTCGGATTCCGGCGAGGCCACTTTCACGCCGATGGCGGCGGGAATGGTCCAGCCCAGCGGGCCGGCCTGGCCGCAGTTGATCCAGTGGCGCGGCTGGTTGACCGACAGGAACTGCGCGGCGGCGATCTGCGACAGCCCGATGGTGGAGACGTAGCGCACGTCGCGCGGGAAGTACTGGTTCATCTCGCGGTACACGCGCTGCGGCTTGACCGGCACGTTGTCGAAATCGCTCTTGCGCTGCATGGTGCGGCGGCGCTTCTGCACGTCCGCCACCCAGCTCTTGCGGCACGGCAGGCGCCCGGCCATCTTCATGGCGCGCGCCACTTCCACGAACTGTTCCAGCGCGGCCTTGGCATCGGAGACGATGCCAAGGTCCGGGCCGAACACGCGGCCGATCTGCGTGGGCTCGATATCCACGTGCACGAACTTGCGGCCCTTCGTATAGACGTCGACGCTGCCGGTGTGGCGGTTGGCCCAGCGGTTGCCGATGCCGAGCACGAAGTCCGATGCCAGCATGGTGGCGTTGCCGTAGCGGTGCGAGGTCTGCAGCCCCACCATGCCGGCCTGCAGCGGGTGGTCGTCGGCCAGCACGCCCCAGCCCATCAGGGTCGGCACCACCGGCACGTTGACCAGCTCGGCGAATTCGACCAGCAGGTCGGCCGCATCGGCGTTGATCACGCCGCCACCGCACACGATCAGCGGGCGCTCGGCCGCGTTGAGCATGGCGATGGCCTTTTCGATCTGGGCGCGCGAGGCCGACGGCTTGTACGGCTGCAGCGGCTGGTAGGTTTCCGGATCGAACTCGATCTCGGCGACCTGCACGTCGAACGGCAGGTCGATCAGCACCGGGCCCGGGCGTCCCGAGCGCATCAGGTGGAACGCCTGCTGGAACACCTGCGGCACCAGCGCCGGCTCGCGCACGGTCACCGCCCACTTGGTCACCGGCTTGGCGATCGATTCGATATCCACCGCCTGGAAGTCTTCCTTGTACAGGCGTGCGCGCGGGGCCTGGCCGGTAATGCAGAGGATGGGGATCGAGTCTGCCCAGGCCGAGTACAGGCCGGTGATCATGTCGGTGCCGGCCGGGCCCGAGGTGCCGATGCACACGCCGATGTTGCCGGCCTCTGCGCGGGTATAGCCCTCGGCCATGTGCGAAGCGCCTTCCACGTGGCGCGCCAGGAAATGGTCGATGGTGCCGGCCCGGCGCATGGCCGAGTAGAACGGGTTGATGGCGGCGCCGGGCACGCCGAAGGCGGTGGTGATGCCTTCTTTTTCCAATACGGCGATGGCCGCGTCGACTGCTCTCATCTTGGGCATGTCTGTCTCCAATGTGCCTGCAATGTGTTCCGGGAATGTCGGGGAATGTCGGGAATGCCGCGAATTGCATTGAATCGCTGTTGGAGCCCATGCTATTCCCGCAGGCGGGGCGGGATAAAGGGAAGCGGGATCAGTTGATTCGATACTGTCGGTATGGAATTGCACCGGGAGACGGCGTACCCACCGCTGCGTGGCGGCCGGATTACCGCACGTTGTGTGACGACAACGGTACGTGCGAATTTGCAGGAAAAGGCCGGCGGCTTGCAGTCGCGCATCGCTACTTGCGCGTCAAATGGGGACAATGTGCGGGCGCGCGCCAGGAACCGGCGCATTGCGCGGAAATGATCCATCGCCAACCGAATTGCCATGCTGAACAGGCTCCCCCCTACCCGCGAACTGCTTGACGCGCTCAGGCGCAAGCCGCCCTCCCTGCCCGCGGCCGCCACGCCGCCTGCTGCCGGCGCGAGCCTGGCACAGTGGCAGCGCGGCCTGCTGGGCTTGTTCTGGGGCTGCTCGGTGGCCGCGCTGCTGGTCGCCGGCGCGGTGATGTTCGCCAAGGTCCAGTACCGGCAAGCGCCCGCGCCGTGGCTGCCGCGGCTGCTCTACTGCCTGCTGGCCGGCAGCGCGGCCGGGCTGGGCGGGCTGGTGCTCAGCCATGTGCCGGCGCTTGCGCGCAGGCTGCGCGATCCGCTCGGGCCGCTGGCCGCGCAGATCGACCGCCACGACGATGCGGAAAGCGCGCTGCTGCGCTCGCTGGCGCGCATTCCGGCCCAGGCGCTGCGCGCGCGCGGGCGCCGGGTCGAGCTGCATCTGCGGATGTGGGAAGGCATGGCGAAGGTCGCGGGCCTGCTGATCGCGGTGAGCCCGCTGGCGCTGATGCTGGTCACCGGCCTGCTGGAGCTGCCGCGCAACGGCGCGAGCCTGGTGCCGCTGCTGTCGCTGTACGGCGTGGCTTTCGTGGCGGGCGCCGCGCTCGTGGTGTTCCTGCAACTGCAGGTAGCCCGGCCGCTGCGGCGGCTGGCCTATGTGATGGCGGAAGCGGCCGAGATCAGCGCGCAGCTCGCGCGCCCGCTGCCGCCGGCCGCCGCCGGTGCGCTGCGCGCGGCAGCGGCGCCGGCAACGGTAGTGGTCGAGGCGCCGGACGTGACGCGGGATGCGGCACCGGAAGCGATACGCGAGGCCGCATCGGAAGCAGCGCCGGAGGCCACATCGGAAGCCGCATCGGAAGCCGCATCGCAGGCCGTACAGGGCGAACCCGTTGCAGCGGGCAGGCGGCCCGCCGTGCCCTCACCGGCGCCGGTGCCGCCGGCCAGTTTCGCCACGCGCCCGCATGCGCTGGATCATGCCACCAGATAGGTCCTGGCGAGCTGGACCCAGCAGGCCGCGCCCAGTGGCAGCACCTGGTCGTTGAAGTCGTAGCCGGGGTTGTGCACCATGCAGCCGCCGAACTCGCCTTCGCCGTTGCCCAGGATCAGGTAGCAGCCCGGCACCGCGTTGAGCATCCAGGCAAAGTCCTCGCTGCCGTTCAGGCCCTTGGGCGCCTGCGTCACGACCTTGTCGGCGCCGACCAGCGCAGTGCAGACCTGCTGCGCGATACGCGTCTCGGCTTCGGTGTTGACCATCGGTGGCGTCAGCTGGCGGTAGTCGATGTGTGCCTCGGCGCCGTGCGCCTGCGCGGTCAGGCTGACGATCTCGCGGATGCGCTGCTCCACCAGCGCGCGCGTCTCGGGGCGCGCGGCACGCACGTTCAGGCCCAGCGTCACCGATTCCGGAATCACGTTGTGGGTGGCGCCGCCGCGGATGAAGCCCACCGACAGCACCGCGGTATCGTCCGGCGCCACATTGCGCGCCACCACCGTCTGCAATGCCGTGATGACGGCCGCCGCCGCGGCGATCGGATCGCGCGCGCGGTGCGGCATGGCGCCGTGCCCGCCCACGCCCTTGATGGTCACGTCTGCCACGTCGGACGACAGGCTCACCGGGCCGGGCAGCACGCGGAAGGTGCCGGCCGGCACGCCCGGCATATTGTGCAGGGCATACACCGCGTCGCACGGGAAGCGTTCGAACAGGCCGTCCTCGATCATCGCGCGGGCGCCGCACAGGTTTTCTTCGTCGGGCTGGAAGATCAGATTGAGCGTGCCGTCGAAATCGCGGCTGTCGGCCAGCGCCTTGGCGGCGGCCAGCAGGATGGCGGTATGGCCGTCGTGGCCGCAGGCGTGCATCTTGCCGTGGTTCTGGCTGGCGTAGGGCAGGCCGGTGGCCTCGACGATCGGCAGCGCATCCATGTCGGCGCGGATGCCGAGCCGGCGCTTGCCGCTGCCGAGCCTGAGCTGCCCCACCACGCCGCTCTTGCCGATGCCGGCATGCACCTCGTAGCCCCAGCTCTGCAGCAGCGTGGCCACCAGCCTGCTGGTGGCGCCCACTTCGAAGCCGAGCTCCGGCTGCGCGTGGATCTGGCGGCGGATGCCGATAAACGTTTCGGCATCGATCTGGATCTGCGGCAACAGGTGCGGCAGCAGCTGGAACGGGGTCAGGGTCGGTTCGCGGGTCATGTCGGATTCCTTTGCGGCAATGGCAGGGCGGGGGAGAAGAGGGGGTTCACGCGGATTTCGTCTCGCGGATGCTCAGCACCGCGAGGATGGTCACCGCGCCGCAGGCCATCATGTAGAAGGCCGGCGCCATCAGGTTGCCGGTGCGCGCCAGCAGCCAGGTGACGACGAACTGGCAGGAGCCGCCGAACACCGTCACACCCACCGCGTAGATCACCGACAGGCCGCTGGCGCGCACCCGCGCCGGCAGGATCTCCATCAGCACCAGCAGCATCGGCGTGGAGCCCAGGTAGAGGCTCGCGGTCAGCAGCGCCGACAGGCTCAGCACCAGCGGCACGCTCGGGTAGTGGGTCATCAGCCAGAAGGCGGGGTAGAGCGCGACAAGCGTAAACGTCATGGCGCTCAGCACCAGCGGCTTGCGGCGCTCCAGGCGGTCGGCCAGCCAGCCGGACAAGAGCGAGGCCAGCAGGCAGACCAGACCCGTGACGCAGCCGGACAGCAGCGACAGCGAGGCCGGCAGATGCAGTTCGCGGATCATGTAGGTCGGCATGAAATACACCACCAGGTAGGTGCCGACGGTGCCGCCGATGATGGTCAGGATGCCTTTCGCGACTGTGCCGCCGTGCTCGCGGAACAGCGTGCCGAGCGGGCTGGGCGCATGGGCTTCGGCGACATGGGTCTCGTCCAGGTGCGAACGGATGTACAGCCCCACCGGCGCGATCAGCAGGCCCAGCACGAAGGGCAGGCGCCAGCCCCAGCTCTCCAGCGCGTCCGGCGGCAGCGCCGCGTACAGGACGGCTGCCGTGAGCGCGCCCAGCAGCGCCGCGATGCCCTGGCTGCCGAGTTGCCAGCTGATGCGAAAGCCCCGGCCCCTGACCCCGCCGGCCTCCATCAGCATGGAGGTGGAAGCACCGATCTCGCCGCCGAGCGAGAAGCCTTGCAGCAGCCGGCCGGCCACGATCATCAGCGGGCCGAGCACGCCAGCGAACGCATACGTCGGCGCCACCGCCAGGCACAGCGTGCCCGCCACCATCATGCCGATGGTCAGCGTCATGGCGGCCTTGCGGCCATGGCGGTCGGCGTAGTTGCCGATCACGAGGCCGCCCAGCGGGCGCATCACGAAGCCGATGCCGAACGTGGCCACCGCCAGCAGCAGCGAGCCGTAGGCGCTGTCGGACGGGAAGAACAGCTTGCCGATCAGGATGGCGAAGAAGCTGTAGACGGTGAAGTCGTACATTTCCAGCGCATTGCCCATCGAGCACGCGGCAATCAGGCGGAACTGGCTCTGGCGCGCCGGGCTGGCCGCCGCGGCATGGGAAGGCGCCAGCGCGGGGGCGGCGGGCAGGGTGGCATCGTTCATGTCGGATCTCCACGAACTGGTTATGGGCGTGGAGGCCGGCGGAGCCTGCGTCCAGCGTAGGGAGGAAGATTCCCTGGCGATGGAGTATTCAGGCAAACACGGCAGGCCGAAAATCATATATTTTCATCCCGATAACCAAATGGAATCGCCGTCATAACCGTTACCCGCCCGCTATCGGGGCAACTACCGAGAAGCCCGGCGGCAAGCGGCTTCGCGGGCGCCCGGCCGGCTTGCCGGGCGCGTGCAGCAAGCGTCGCCGCTTCACTCCGGCAGGGCACGGCGCACCACGGCGGGCAAAATCACAGGACGAGGAAACGACACGATGAAACTGCAGCAGCTGCGCATCCTGCTGGCGGTGGCCCAGCACGGCAGCATCCACGAAGCCTCGCGCAGCCTGCATGTGTCGCAGCCGGCGCTGTCCAAGGCCATCGCCGAACTCGAGCGCGAACTCGGCGTCACGCTGATGTCGCGCTCGGTGCGCGGCGTCAGCCTCACCGCCTACGGCGTGGCGCTGGTCAAGCGCGCCAGCCTGGTCGAGCAGGAGCTGCGCCACGCGCTCGAGGACATCGAAGCCATCCGCGGCCATGCCGACGCCCAGCTCAATATCGGCCTGACCGCGGTGGCCTCCAGCGGCCCCTTGCCGGACGCGATGGCAGCCTTTCGCCAGCGCTTTCCCAATGTGGCGCTGCGCGGCTTCGAGATGCGCCCGCAGCAGATTCTCGAAGGCCTGCGCGAAGGGCGCCTCGACCTCGGCCTGATCTCCACCAACAGCGGCCCCGGCACCGGCGCCTTCCAGTGGGAACCGCTGTTCTCCACCGGCATGTCGCTGGCCGTGCGCGCCGGGCACCCGCTGCGGCGGGTACGCCGGCTGCGGCCCCTGCTCGATGCCGACTGGCTCGTGCTCGACCCGCTCGACGACCCCGGCAGCCCGCTGGCCAGCCTGATGCGCCTGCACCGCTTCGACATGCCCAAGCGCGTGGTGCAAAGCGCTTCGAACCTGCTCGGCCTGCAACTCGCCACGCGCACCGACCTGATCAGCATGTGGTCCGACTTCGTCTTCGACGGCACCGGCCCGCTGCGGCTCGACCCCGCCTCGCTGGTGCGCCTGCCGGTCAGCGACGAACTGCCGGACTTCCGCGTGTTCCTGGTGTACCGCTCGGAGGACCTGATGACCCACGCGTGCGCGGAATTCAGCAAGGAGGTGCGGCACCGGGCGCAGGCGATGCCGCGCGGGCGGCCGGCCGGGCGGGCGCGCTGAATCGCGCAGCGGCGGGTACGCGGCGCGGGCCGCCCTGCGCACCGCCAGATCGCTGGCACGGTCCGCCGCGCATGCGTGGTTGCCGCCAAATGCGCCACAATGGCGGGCAGGAGACACAAGAGCATGGATAAACTCAAGCAGATCGAAGCCTTCATCGCCGTGGTGGAGCACGGCAGCATGGCGGCGGCGGCGCTCACGCAGGACGTGACGCCAGTGATGATCGGGCGGCGCATCAATGCGCTGGAGGCGCGCATCGGCGTGAAGCTGCTGCACCGCTCGACGCGCCGCATCGTGGTGACCGAGCAGGGCGCGGCGTTCATGGAACAGTGCAAGAAGGCGCTGGCGGACCTGGACCGCGCCGAGATGCTGATTGCCGAGGGCAAGCACAAGGCGACGGGGCATCTGATCGTGTCGGCGCCGGCGGCGTTCGGGCGCAAGCATGTGGCGCCGCATGCGCCGGCGTTCCTGAGCGCGAACCCGGACGTGCAGATTTCCTTCAACCTCACCGACCGCGTGGTCGACCTGGTGCGCGAGGGCTATGACGTGGGCATCCGCATCGGCGGCGCCATCGACCCGAACTTCGTCGCCATCAAGCTCGCCACCAACAAGCGCGTGGTGTGCGGCACGCCGGCCTACTTCGCGCGCCACGGCGTGCCGCAGACGCTGGACGACCTGGCCAAGCACAATTGCCTGGCGTTCAACCTGCAGGGCGGCCAGCAGCGCGGCTGGTATTTCCAGCAGGACGGCAAGACGGTGACGGTGCGCGTGAACGGCAACCTGGACTGCAACGACGGCGAACTGCTGCACCGCTGGGCCGGCGAGAGCCTGGGGCTGGGCTGGCGTTCCACCTGGGAGATCCTGCCGCAGCTCGAGAGCGGCGAACTGATCACGGTGCTGGACGAGTATGCGCTGCCGGACTACGACATCCTGGCGGTGTACCCGCAGCAGCGGCCGGTGCCGGCCAAGATCCGCTTCTTCATCGAGCACCTCAAGGCAGCCTTCGCGGTGCCGGGCTACTGGACCGGGCGGCGCACGCCATGATGACGCAATGGCTGGCCGATGCGGTGGTGCTGGTGCATCTGGCCTTCATCCTCTTCACCATGTTCGGCGGCATGCTGGTGCTGCGCTGGCCGCGGCTGGCGTGGCTGCACCTGCCGGCGGCCACATGGGGCGTGGTGGTGGAATGGAGCGGCTGGATCTGCCCGCTCACGCCGCTGGAGAACGCGCTGCGCGAGCAAGCCGGGCAGCAGGCCTACGGCGGGGATTTCGTGCAGCACTACATCATGCCGCTGATCTATCCGGACGGCCTCACGCGCCATACGCAGTTCGTGCTGGGCGTGCTCGTCCTGCTGCTCAACCTCACGGTCTACGTGGCGCTATGGCGGCGCCGGCAAGACCGGCAGCGGGGCACGGGCCGGCACGTATAGGGCCGGCCCCGCGCACTACGCGGCCGGCCTGAACACCGGCGCGCGCTTTTCCAGATTGGCCAGCACCGCCTCGCGCTGGTTGGCGGCGCCGATCAGGCGATCCTGTTCCACCGATTCCGCTTGCAGCACAGCCGCGCCGTCGCCGTCCTCGCCGACCTGCATCAGCCGCTTGGCCGCGCGGATCGCGTCCGGGCTGCGCGCCGCGATCGCGCGCGCGGTGGCCAGCGCCACGGCACGCGGATCGTCCACCACCGCGGTGGCCAGCCCCAGCGCGCAGGCTTCCTCGGCGCCCACGATGCGGCCGCTGTAGATCAGCTCGCGCAGCCGGTCCGGGCGCACCAGCCCGCGCATCAGCACCATGCCGGCCATGTCGGGCACCAGGCCCCATTTGATCTCCATCACCGACATGCGCGCGTCCGCGGCGAGGTAGCGGATATCCGCGCCGAGCGCCACCTGCAGGCCGCCGCCGAAGGCCACGCCATGCACCGCGGCAATCACCGGCACCGGCAACTCGCGCCACACCATGCACGCGTACTGCGGCCGGTTTGAGATGCCGTGGGTGCGCGCGGCCAGCCGGCCCGCGGCGATGTCGCCATCGTTCTTCGCGCCGCTGGCCAGGCCGGACATGCTCTGCATGTCGAGCCCCGCGCAGAAGGCGCGGCCTTCGCCGGACAGCACCACCGCGCGCAGGTCCGGTTCGCGCATGAGACGCTCGCCGGTCTCGATCAGCGCATCGAACATGGCGGGGTCGAGCGCGTTCATCTTGTCGGGGCGGTTGAGCCTGACTTCGGCCACGCCGTTGTCGATGGTGAGGACGATGCGCTGCGCGCCGTCCGCTGCGTTGCTGTCATTGCTCATCTGGTCTTGCTCCGTGCCTGGTTATCGTTCTGCCGTGGGCAGGACATGGTCCTTGAATTGTTCGCGCAACCTGACCTTGAGCAGCTTGCCGGTGGCGGTGTGCGGCAGCGCGTCGACAAAGGCCACGTCGTCCGGCACCCACCATTTCGCCACGCGCGCGGCGAGAAAGTCGAGCAGCTCGGCGCCGCCGACTTCCTTGCCGGGCCGGCGCACCACGACCAGCAGTGGCCGCTCCTGCCACTTGGGATGCGGCACGCCGATCACGGCAGCCTCCGCCACGGCGGGATGGCCCATGGTGGCGTTCTCCAGGTCGATGGAAGAGATCCACTCGCCGCCGGACTTGATGACGTCCTTGGCGCGGTCGACCAGCTGCACGTAGCCGTCGGCGTCGATGTTGGCCACGTCGCCGGTGTCGAACCAGCCGTCGGCATCGAGCGCGCTGTGCCCTGCCTTGAAGTAGGACGAAGCGATCCACGGCCCGCGCACCTTGAGCCGGCCGAAGGCCACGCCATCGTGCGGCAGCGCGCGCCCCTCGTCGTCCTCGATGCGCAGGTCCACGCCCCACAGCGCGCGTCCCTGCTTGAGCTTGACCTTCAGCTGTGCCTGCGCGTCGAGCGCCTCGTGCCTGGGCAGCAGCGTGCTGATCACGCCGATGGGGCTGGTCTCCGTCATGCCCCAGCCCTGCACGAAGCGCGCGCCGAACTGTTGCTCGAAGCGCTCGATCATGGCCGCCGGCGCCGCCGAGCCGCCCACCCCGGCGAGCCTGAGCCCGAGCGCGCGCGGGTCGATCTCGGGATGCGCGTCGAGGTACTGGAACAGCATCAGCCACACGGTGGGCACCGCGGTGGAGAAGGTCACGCGTTCGTCGCGCAGCATGCGATAGACGTTTTCGCCGTCAAGGTGCTGGGCCGGCAACACCATCTTGGCGCCGGTCATGGCGCAGGCGTATGGCATGCCCCAGGCATTGGCGTGGAACAGCGGCACCACCAGCAGGATCGTGCTGTCCGCGCCCACCCCGAAGGTGTCGGCGGCGCAGGCCTTGAGGCTGTGCAGCACGGTGGAGCGGTGCGAGTACAGCACGCCTTTCGGATTGCCGGTGGTACCCGAGGTGTAGCAAAGCGACGAAGCGGTGCGCTCGTCGAACTGCGGCCATGCGTAGTCCTCGCTGCCGGCATCCAGGAGATCCTCGTAGCACAGCAGGTTCGGCAGCTTGCCGGCAAGGTCGAGCGCGGCGGTGCCGGCGCGGTCCGCCATCGCCACGTAGTGCGTGACGGTGGGCAGGCGCGGCGCGAGCTGCGCCACCAGCGGCGCGAAGCTGGTGTCGAAGAACAGGACCTTGTCCTCGGCATGGTTGATGATGTATTCGACCTGCTCGGGAAACAGGCGGGGATTGACCGTGTGCAGCACCACGCCCGCGCCCGAAACGCCGAAGTACAGCTCCAGGTGCCGGTGGGTGTTCCACGCCAGCGTGCCCACGCGGTCGCCCTGGGCAACGCCGAGACCGGCCAGCGCGCTGGCGGCACGCCGTGCGCGCCGATGCACCTCGGCATAGTTGCTGCGCACCGTGCCGCCGTCGATCGTGCGCGACACGATCTCCTGCTGCGGGTGGTACTGCGCGGCGTACTCGATCAGGGAAGAAATCAGCAACGGACGGTCTTGCATGAGGCCAAGCATGATGCGCGTCTCCTGGTTTCGTTGTGCTGCTGTGTGGTGACTACTCTTTCGGGTGCGCCGGGGCGGGTGGCCGCCCTCTCCCCGCAAGGGCAGAGCGGTGGCCCGGCCCGGCGCCGCATCGGGCGAGGCCGGCGGCTTGCGCCGGGACGCCGGCGCAAAACTCAGCGCCCCTTGAACGCCGGCTTGCGCTTCTCGAGGAAGGCGGCCACGCCCTCCCTGAAGTCCTCGCTGCCCGACGCACGCGTTTGCAGCGAAGCCTCGCGTTCGAGCTGCTCGGGCAGGTTGCTGTCCATGCTGGCGTTGAGCGCTTCCTTGATCAGGCCGTAGGCGAAGGTGGGCATCTGCGCCAGGTGCGCGGCAAGCTTGGCGGTCTCGGCGGCCAGGGCGTCGTCGGCATGGACCTTCCATACCAGGCCGATGCGGTGCGCTTCCTCGGCATCGATCTTCTCGGCCAGGATGGCCAGCGCGCGGGCACGCATCTCGCCGGCGTAGCGCGGCAGGAAGTAGGTGCTGCCGGCGTCGGGCACCAGGCCGATCTTGGAGAAGGCCTGCATGAAGGACGCGGAGCGTCCCGCCAGCACCACGTCGCCGGCCAGCGCCAGGCTCATGCCGGCACCGGCGGCCACGCCGTTGACCGAGGTGATGACGGGCTTGGACATATTGCGCAGCGCCAGGATGATCGGGTGGTAGCGCTCGCGCAGCAGCGTGCCGGAATCCTTCATCTCGCCCTGGCGGCCCGCGAGGTCGGCCCCCGCGCAGAAGCCGCGGCCATTGCCGGTGAGCACCACCGCGCGCACGGCGGCGTCCTGCGCGGCGCGTTCCACCGAGGCGCGCAGTTCCGCCATCAGTTCGGCGTTGAGCGCATTGAGCACGTCGGGGCGGTTCAGGGTGATGGTGGCCACGCCTTCGGCGGCGTGATAAAGCACTGGAGAAGTCATGCTGTCATCCTTGTCAATCAGGGCTGGAGAAAATCGGGCTCAGGCCGGCTTGCCGGGCGCCTTGGGCGGATGCAGGGCATCGGCCGAGGCATCGCCCAGCTTGCTGCCGCCGTCGCAGTCGACGATGGTGCCGGTGATATAGCGTGCATTGGTGGTGGACAGGAACAGCGCGGTGTCCGCGATGTCGTCCTTCTCGCCGTAGTCGCGCAGCGCCAGGCGCGCCTTGAAGCGGGCTTCCATCTCCGGCGTGGGCGCCAGGCGCGCCATGCCCTCGGTGCCGCCGATGGGGCCGGGAGAAATGCCGTTGACGCGCACGCCGGCCGGTCCCCACTCCATCGCCAGGCACTTCACCAGCATGTTGATGCCGGCCTTGGCGGCGCAGACGTGCGCCTGGAACATCATGGCGTTGACGGCCTGCGGCGCGGTGATGGCGATCAGCGAGGCACCGGGCGCGTTGAGGAAGGCGAAGCACGCGCGGAACACATTGAAGGTGCCGATCAGGTCGATGTCGACCACGGTCTTGAAGCCATTGGCGGACATGCCCAGCGCGGGCGCGACGAAGTTGCCCGCCGCGCCGGAGATCACGATGTCGATCGGGCCGAGCTCGTCGCGCGTGCGCGCCAGTGCTGCCTCCACCGCGCCGTAGTCGCGCACGTCCGCCGCCATGCCGATGGCGCTGCCGCCGGCCTCGTTGATGGTGGCGGCAGCCGCGGCGATGCGTTCGGGATCGCGGCTGATCAGCGCGAGCCGCGCGCCGGCCCGGGCGAAGTGCTGGGCGATCCCCAGGTTGATGCCGGACGAGGCGCCGGCGATAAAGACGACCTTGCCGGCCAGCACGCCGTCCCTGAATGCGTTTGACATGGCTTTCCCTCCCTCGGTTGGGGTCGGATGACGAATATCGGATGGCGCCCGGCCCGGGAGGACGGGCTGGCGGATCAGCGGCAGGCGCGCGCAAGCGCGGGGCCGGGCCGCATGGCGGCGGGCCCGGGCGTGGCCGGGCAATGGCTGGAACGGTTCATGTCTGTCTCCTGGCGGGTGCCTTTGCTCTTCTTTTATCTTCTTTTAAGCGGCCTCTGACTTGGGCCTCCGACATCCTACTCCGATGCCGCGATTCGATCACGCGCATCCGCAGCAACAAGCGGACGCGCGGCGCGCAACAAGCCGGGCCGGCGCGGCGCAGGGCAAGGACGAGGAAACAGGCGGCACGGAAGCGGCCGCGCAAAAGAAAAAGCCCGCACCCAGGCCGGCGTGCGGGCAGGGGATCCGCTCGCGGACCACCTAGTGCCATGAAGCGCGCCCCCGCAGCTTCATGACGGTTCCATCATGGGGCAGGGCGGCCCGGTGCGTCTTGACCCTGGTCAAGGCTGATGTGCGGCCGCGCCAGGGCGGCCCCCATGCTCAGGCGAGCAGCGCGGTCACCAGGTCCTTGCCGCGCGCGGCCGGCGCCTGCTCGAAATGCAGCGCGGCCTCGACATGGCTCAGGTGTTCCACCATCAGCGTCACCGCGCGCTCGGTGTCGCCGGCGCGGGCCGCCTCGATGAATTCGCGGTGCTCGTCGGAGGAGCAGGCGGCATCGCGGCGGGACTGGTAGAGCATGGTGATCACGGCGCTGCGCATCGACAGTTCCTGCAGCATGCCGGTCAGCACGCCGTTGCCGACCACCTCGGCCAGCAGGATGTGGAAGTCGCCAAGCAGGCGCGTGCGCACCTGCGCGTCGCTGCCGGCCAGCGCCTTTTTCTCGGCGGCCAGATGGCGGTCGATGCGCTTGTAGTCCGCGGCGGTCGCGCGCGTGACGAACTCGCGCGCCAGCGCCGCCTCCAGGATGCGGCGTACCGCGAACACTTCGCGCGCCTCCTCGGCGCTGGGCTTGGCCACGAAGGCGCCCTTGTCCGGCACGATCTGGATGACCTTGTCCTTGGACAGCATCAGCAGCGCGGCGCGCACCTTGGTGCGGCTGACGCGGTAGACGCTGGCCAGCGCCTCCTCGCGCAGCTTGGTGCCGGGCGGCAGCCGGTGCGAAACGATGGCCGCGACGATGTCTTCGGCGATCGCTTCGGCGGTCATGGCAGGGTCGATGTGCTCGGGCATGGTGGCGCGCTGGCGCGGCCTCTCGTGATCAGGAATGCCGAGATTCTAGCGCCCTGCGGCCGCGCCGGGCAGCGGGGCTGCCCCGGGGGTGGCCGGACCCGCTTCATGCGGGGCCGGCGCGAGGCCCGCATCGAGCTCGGTGGCATCGATCTTGCCGTTGAGCACATCGTGCGCGCGCACGCGGTCGATGTCCTTTTCCCAGGCCGCCACGACCACGGTCGCCACGCAGTTGCCGACCAGGTTGCCCACCGCCCGGGCGATGCCGATGAACCAGTCGACCGACAGCACCAGCACCAGGCCGATGGCCGGAATGGCCGGGTGCGCCGACAGCGTGGCGGCCAGGATCACGATGGCGGAGCCGGGAATGCCGTGCGCGCCCTTGGAGGTGACCAGCGCCACCGCCAGGATGCCGAGCAGGTCGCCCATGGCCAGCGGCGTGTTGGTGGCCTGGGCGATGAACACGGCGGCCAGCGTCAGGTAGATCGAGAACGCGTCCAGGTTGAAGGAATAGCCGGTGGGGATCACCAGGCCGACCACCGATTTCTTGATGCCCATGAACTCCAGCTTCTTCATCACCTGCGGCAGCACGCTGTCGGACGACGCCGTGCCCAGCACCACCAGCAGTTCGGCGCGCAGGTAGCGGATCAGCTTGAGCACGGAGAAGCCGCACAGGCGCATCACCGTGCCCAGCACCACCAGCACGAACAGCGCGACCGCGCCGTAGAACACCATCACCAGGTAGCCGAGCTGCTTGAGCGAACCGATGCCGTACTTGCCCACGGTGAAGGCCACCGCGCCGAGCACGCCCAGCGGCGCGAGCTTGATGATGAAGCCCATCATCTTGAACAGCGTGTGCGAGAACGTATCGATGATGCCCACCAGCGGGCGGCCGCGCTCGCCCACCAGCGACAGCGCGCAGCCGAACAGGATCGAGACCAGCAGCACCTGCAGCACGTCGCCGTTGGCGAAGGCTCCCATCACCGTGTTGGGAATCAGCTTGAGCAGGAAGTCCACCGTGCCGGCGCTCTTGATCTTGTCGGCGGTGTCCACGTAGGCCGCCATCGCCGAGGCGTCGAGCGAGGCCGGGTTCACGTTCATGCCGGTGCCGGGATGGAACAGGTAGGCCAGCGCGATGCCCAGCGCCAGCGCGATGGTGGTGACCACCTCGAAGTAGAGCACCGCCTTGAGGCCGACCCGGCCTACCTTCTTCAGTTCGCCGGCGCCGCAGATGCCCGCCACCACCACGCAGAACACGATGGGGCCGATCAGCATCTTGATCAGCTTGATGAAGGCATCGCCAAGCGGCTTGAGCCTGGCGGCGAACTCAGGGAAGAACAGGCCGAGCAGCGTGCCGAGCAGCAGGGCGATCAGGACCTGGCCGAACAGCGAGCGAACGAAACGGGCGAAAGGGGATTGCGGAGCGGACTGGGGGCGGCCGGAAGCGGCTCCCTGCTGGACTGCTGGGTGCATCGTTGTCTCCATGCGGTCGCGTCCATGCCTGGCTGGCGCGACCTGTCAAAGGCTGCAGGAATGCCGGCTGCCGCTGCGCTGCATTGCTGCGCGGCCGGCCTGGCGTGCCGTGCGCCGCGCCGGGTGAAGGCGGCGGCGCTCGCGGATGGGCCCTCCTGTTGGAGCGGAATCCACGCAGTTCGCTGTCCGGGACAGATTGTCCGCAGCGAATTGTTGGAACGTGCCGGTCAATATAGTGCATATCATTTTTGTATGCAATTTTTGAATTCACTGTGCTAAGATGAATCGCACAGAATAGAGCTCTCTCGACGAGAGTCGCGGCGCCCGGCACCCCGGCCCGGCCTGCCCCATGGCAGCGCTGGCGCGGTGCTTGCTTGAGACGGCGCCTTCGCATCCGCGCACGCACTTCCAGCAGGAGACACGCATGGCAGCATCCCTCTCGCCCGCCCCCGATACCGGCGCGCGCATCATGGCCTGGGCCGACGACCTGGCCGTCCACACCGAGCAGCCCGGCATGCTCACCCGCACCTACCTGACCGAGGCCCATCACGGCGCCGCGGCGCAACTGGCCACGTGGATGCGCGAGGCCGGCATGACGGTGCGCCGCGATGCCGCCGGCAACGTGATCGGCCGCTACGAGGGCACCAGCCCGGATGCGCCGGCGTTGCTCACCGGCTCGCACTTCGACACCGTGCGCGACGGCGGCCGCTACGACGGCAACCTCGGCGTGATCCTGCCGGTCGCCTGCGTGGCCGAATGGAACCGCCAGGGCAAGCGCTTCCCCTTCGCCATCGAGGTGGTGGGCTTCGCGGAAGAAGAGGGCGTGCGCTTCAAGGCCACGCTGCTGGGCAGCCGCGCCATCGCCGGCACCTTCGACACCAAGGTGCTGGACAACGTGGACGACGCTGGCCAGACCATGCGCGACGTGATGCGCGCGGCCGGCTTCGACCCCGCCGGGCTGGATGCCGCCGCGCACCCGCGCGACAAGGTGCTGGCGTTCGTGGAAGTGCATATCGAGCAAGGCCCGGTGCTGCTCAACGATGGGCTGGCACTGGGCGTGGTGACGGCGATCTCGGGCGCCACGCGCTTCATCATCGAGCTCGAAGGCCTGGCCGGCCACGCCGGCACGGTGCCCATGGACATGCGCCGCGACGCGGCCATGGCCGGTGCCGAGATCGGCCTGTTCATCGAGCGCCGCTGCGGCGGCATGGCCGGCCTGGTCGGCACCGTGGGGCAGTTCAACGTACCCAACGGCGCCGCCAACGTGGTGCCGGGACGCGCGGTGTTCTCCATCGACATCCGCGCCGGCGAGGACGCCGTGCGCCAGGCCGCGGTGAACGACGTGCTGGCCGAGATCGAGCGCGTGTGCGCGCGCCGCAACGTGCGCGTGCAGATCCGCAAGACCCACGAGGCCGTCAGCGTGCCGTGCGCGCCGTGGCTGCAACGCCAGTGGGCCGATGCCATCGCCCGCCAGGGCCTGCCGGTGCGGCACCTGCCGTCCGGCGCCGGCCATGACGCCATGGCGATCGCCGCCATCGCCGACGTGGCCATGCTGTTCGTGCGCTGCGGCAACGGCGGCATCAGCCACCACCCCACCGAGATCATGACCGCCGGGGATGCCGCCAGCGCGGCCGCGGTGTTCACCGATTTCGTCGAGCACTTCGACAAGCATTCCGCGCCGCAGCGATAAGAGCGCGGCAGCAACCACATTCCCGCAATACCGCTATACCGAAAACCGAAAACCGCCGAGACAGGATATGACCGCACGAGACAACGTAAGCCCGCTGCAGACCACGCTCACCACCTACATCGACACGCAGCGCCCCGCGCAGGAGTCCTTCCTGGCCGAGCTGGTCAAGGTGCCCTCCGACAATCCGCCCGGTGACTGCGACGCGCACGGCAGCCGCGCCAAGGTCCTGCTCGAAGGGCTGGGCTTCCAGGTCGAGGCACACAAGGTGCCCGACGAACTGGTCAAGGCCGCCGGCATGATCAGCGCCACCAACCTGGTCGTGCGCAAGACCTTCGGCAGCGGCGGCCCCACCATCGCCATGAACGCGCACGGCGACGTGGTGCCCCCGGGCCTGGGCTGGACCAAGGACCCGTACGGCGCCGAGATCGGCGACAGCGAGCACGGCCCGGTCATGTACGGCCGCGGCGTGGCCGTGTCCAAGTCCGACTTCGCCACCTACACCTACGCGGTGCTGGCGCTGATGGAAGCCGAGAAGCAGGGCGCAAAGCTCAATGGCACGGTCGAGCTGCAGTTCACCTACGACGAGGAAACCGGCGGCGACATCGGTCCCAAGTTCCTGCTCGACCAGGGCCTGAGCAAGCCCGACTACGCCATCTCGGCGGGCTTCTCCTACGGCATCACCTCGGCCCACAACGGTTGCCTGCACGTGGAAGTGACGGTCAAGGGCAAGCAGGGCCACGCCGCCATGCCGCATACCGGCGTGGACGCCATCGAGGCCGCCACCCATATCCTGCAGTCCATCTACGGCCTGCGCGCCGAACTGGCCACACGCAAGTCGAAGACGCCGGGCATCGATACCGCCACGCTGAACGTCGGCCTGATCAAGGGCGGCATCAATACCAACGTGGTGCCTGACCTGGTGACCTTCCGTGTCGACCGCCGCATGATCCCCGAGGAAATCGGCTTCGATGCCGAAGGCGAGATCCGCGCCGTGGTCGAGAAGGCCGCCGCGCAGCGCCCGGGCATCGAAGCGAAGGTCGAGCGCATCATCCTGGCCGAGCCGCTGTCCGAGCTGCCGGGCGTGGAGAAACTGATCGACGCGCTCAAGAGCCGCGCCGAGGAAGTGTTCGGCGTGGAGATCCCCGTGCAAGGCGTGCCGCTCTACACCGATGCGCGCCACTACACCGCACGCGGCATTCCCACCGTGCTGTACGGCGCCGGCCCGCGCACGCTGATGGAAGCCCGCGGCCACAATTCGGACGAGAACCTGCGCCTGAACGACCTGAACCGCGCCACCAAGGTGGTGGCCCTGGCGCTGTCGGACCTGATGGGCTGAACCGGCTCGCCGCCCGCTGCAACGGGTTCGCGGCGGGCGGGCATCCGGGCGTCGGTGCGTTGGCGCCGCCGCCCGGAGCAAGGTTGCTTGAGTTCCGGGCTGGTGCTCCGGGGCCGTATGGCACCGGCCCGGAACCCGGGCATTCAGGGGATAAATAATCTGGCCGCTTTCAAGCGGCCATTTTTTATTCTCCGATATGATTCGCGGCGTTGGCGCCGCGCGCCAGGCGCTACAGCCTGGCGGCGTGCCCGGCCGGCAGGCTCTCGTCGCCGTCGCCCAGCGCGCGCTGCATCAGCACGGTATCGATCCACTGCCCGTGCTTGAACCCCACCGCCTGCAAGCGCCCGATGGTGCGGAAGCCCAAGCGCTCGTGCAGGGCCAGCGAGCCGGCGCCCTCGCCGCTGGCGGTGCAGGCCACCACCGCCACCATCTGCCGCCACGGGCCGTTCTCGCAGCGCGACACCAGCGCCGCCAGCAACGCCAGGCCAAGGCCCTGGCCGCGATG
This sequence comes from Cupriavidus sp. 05T41, assembly GCF_056396525.1. Lineage (NCBI taxonomy): Bacteria > Pseudomonadati > Pseudomonadota > Betaproteobacteria > Burkholderiales > Burkholderiaceae > Cupriavidus > Cupriavidus sp. 05T41. The sequence continues at coordinate 1,683 of NZ_JBFTLQ010000080.1, read as the reverse complement.
GCGTTCGTCGATATAGACCGAGTCCTCGATGGCAAAGCGGTAGGCGCTGCGCGTGCGGTAGGCCGAGGCATAGGCATAGCCGAGCACCTGGCCGCCGCGCTCGGCCACCAGGTAGGGCAGGCCCTGGCGCCTGACCTCGGCGTGGCGCAGGCGCATGTCGTCCACACCCGGTTCGACCTCCTCGAAGGAGGCGCGGCCATGGCGCACGTGGTGCGCGTAGATGGCCTGGATGGCGGGGATGTCGGCCGCGGTCGCATCGCGTACCGACGGGCTGGCGCCGCCCTGCACGGCGGCGGTGGCGTTGGCCACGGCCAGCGGCGTGGCCGAGGCTGCGGAAAGGGTGGCGAGAGGCGTCTTCATGGGCGGCAATGTCTGGGGCAGGAGCGAACCCCGGAGGGAACGCTGGGCGATCAGGTAGTGCCGCTACCTTACCGCGCCGCGATGCTATAAAGGAAGCTTCGCTGACTTATGCCGTGCATAAGTATTTCTTTGCCATTCGCCGCTTGCAGCTTGCCCGCTTGCCGCTTGCCCGATCCTGCTTGCCGCCGCCGTTCGCTATTTGCCATGCGCCACCTCAATCCCGATTTCCTGCAAGCGTTCGCCCTGGTCTGCGAGCTGGGCAGTTTCTCGGCCGCCGCCGAGCGCCTCGGCCTGAGCCAGCCGGCGGTCAGCCTGCAGGTGCGCCAGCTCGAGCAGCGCTACGGCCTGCGCCTGCTGGAGCGGGTGGGGCGCCGCGTGGTCGCCACCGCTGCCGGCGAAGACCTGCTGGCGCACGCGCGTGGCGTGGCCGGCGCGCTGGCGGCGGCCGACGACAGCATGGCGCGCCACGCAGGCGGCGTGATCGGGCGGGTGCGGCTGGGCACCGGGGCCACCGCCTGCATCTACCTGCTGCCCTCGGTGCTGCGCGAACTGCGCCGCACCCTGCCGGCGCTGGAGATCGTGGTCAGCACGCTCAATACCGGCGAAGCGCTCAAGGCGGTGGAAGACAATGCGCTGGACCTGGCTTTCGTCACGCTGCCGGCCGCGGGACGCACGCTGGACATCACGCCGGTGCTGCAGGACCCCTTCGTCGCCATCGGCCCTGCCGACGACGAGCCCTTGCCGGCCACCGTGGCGCCCGCCGACCTGGCCGGACGCCCGCTGGTGCTGTTCTCGCCCGGCGGCAATACGCGCCGGCTGGTGGACGAGTGGTTCCTGCGCGCCGGCATCAGCGCGCGTCCGGTGATGGAGCTGGACAGCGTGGAGGCCATCAAGGAACTGGTCGGCGCCGGCCTGGGTTATTCGGTACTGCCCGGCATGGCCCTGCCGCCCGGGCAGCCGCGCGCACGCATCGCCGTACGCCCGCTGGCACCGCCGCTGGCGCGCACGCTGGCGCTGGTGCTGCGCCATGACAAGCCGCTGCGTGCCGGGCTGCGGGCCACCGTGGCGGCCGTGCGCGCGCTTGCACCGGCCCGGGCGGGCGCCGGCTGAGCGGGATGCGGTCGCGCCGTGCCGCTTGTATAGTGCGGGTTTGCGCGTCCGTGCGCAGGGTATCGGACTAGGAAGACCGCCATGATCACCATCTATCACAATCCCCGCTGCTCCAAGTCGCGCGAGACGCTGGCGCTGGTCGAAGCTGCCGCAGCGCGGCTGGGCGAGCCCGTGGAAATCGTCGAATACCTGAAGACGCCGCCGACGCTGGCC
>NZ_JBFTLQ010000079.1:0-35007 GCF_056396525.1 Cupriavidus sp. 05T41 | reverse complement strand
GAGCTCGGCCGTGCGCTGGGCGTGCCGGTCAGGCTGCGCCACCTCCCCGCCCCGGCGCCCGGCGGCGATGCCGGGCCACCCRGCGCCGGCACCGACCTCGTCTTCGGCAACGCCGGTGCCGCGCGGCCGCGCGCGGCCACCGTGCATGCGCCCGCCATTCCCCCAGGCACCCTGCTGACGCTGCGCTTCACACCGGTGGACCGGCTCGGCCTGCTGGCCGGCAAGACCGCATGCGCGAGCCAGGACAGCCCTTATGCGCCCGCGCTGGCCCGCGCCGGTGCCGAATTGCGCCGCTATCCGTCCGCGCTGCAGGCGCTGCTGGCTTTCCGCCGCGGCGAGTGCGCGGCGGTGGCGGCCGACGCCGCGCTGGCCGCGCGCGTCATGCGCCTGCCCGAATGGCGTTTCTTCGCGGCAGCGCCGCTGCTGCTGCACGGCGAAGGCCCGCTGCTGACCCTGCCCCGCGCCGATTCGCAATCCGTGCGCTACCTCGAGCAGTGGCTGGCGAGCCGGCAGCGTGACGGCCAGCTCGCCCGGTGGCGCGACGCCGCCGCCGGCGAGGCGGCTTTCAACACCATGCTGGTGGAGAGCGGCCTGATCTGCCACTGAGGGCGCACCGGTGCGCCGCACACTTCGAACACACAAGCAGCAGAACATCGCGACACAGGAGCAAGAATGAGTTTGTCACCGGGCGGCACGAGCAACCGCCAGCGCATAGCGGACTGGCATCGCCAGAGCGGCTTCGCCCCCGCCTCCCTCGAACCCGATGCGGCACCCGGCCCGGCACCACGCGCCCTGCCCCCTGACGACATCCTGCGCGCGCTGTCCGAGCGCTTCGCCGCGCGCGCCGCCACCCATGACCGCGACGCCAGCTTCGCCCACGAGAACATMGCCGAACTGCATCGGCTCGGCCTGCTCTCGCTCACCGTGCCGCGCGCGCTCGGCGGCGCCGGCGCGGGGCTGGCGGAGGCACGCCGCGTGATCCACCACGTTGCCGCGGGCGACCCGTCGACGGCACTGGTGCTGGTCATGCAGACGCTGGGCCACCGCAACCTCGCCAACGACACGCAGTGGCCGCAGGCGGTGCGCGAGGCCGTGCAGCGCAGCGCGGTGGCGCATGGCGCGCTGATCAATTCGCTGCGCGTGGAGCCGGAGCTTGGCTCGCCCGCGCGCGGCGGCCTGCCCGGCACGGTGGCGCGCCGCCATGGCGACGGCTGGATCCTGTCCGGCCACAAGATCTACGCCACCGGCATCCCCGCGCTGGACTGGCTGGCCGTGTGGGGCCGCACCGACGAGGCCAGTCCGCGCACCGGGGTGTTCCTGGTGCCGCGCGACGCGCCGGGCATTACCGTGGTGCCGACCTGGGACCACCTCGGCATGCGCGCCACCGGCAGCCACGACGTGATCTTCGACAACGCCCCGCTGCCGGCCGAATACGCCGTGGACCTGCGCCAGCCGGCCGCCTGGGCCGAGCGCGTCGACCCGGCCTGGGCCACGTGGACCGCCACCCTGCTCGGCACCTTGTACGATGCCGTGGCGCGTTCGGCGCGCGACTGGTTTGCCGGCTGGCTCAACCTGCGCGCGCCCGGCAGCCTGGGCGCGCCGCTCGCCACGCTGCCGCGCTTCCAGGAAGCGGTGGGCCGCATCGACGCCTGGCTGCTGGCCAACCGCGTGCTGCTGGACCGCTTCAGCGCCGACGCGGATGCGGGCGCGCYGGCCAGCGTCACCGACAGCAACCTGCTCAAGCTCAACGTCACCGACAACGCCATCGCCGCCGTGGAGCTGGCGCTCAGGCTGGCCGGCAACCCGGCCTTGTCGCGCGGCAACCCGCTCGAGCGCCATTACCGCAACGTGCTGTGCAGCMGCATCCATACCCCGCAGAACGACGCCATCCTGGCGGGCGCGGGCGCGCAGGCCCTGCGCGCGGCCACCGGCGCCCCCGCCGCAACCTGAGACTGCCATGACCCGACCCCGCTACAGCCCGCGCCGCATCGCCATCGTCGGCGGCGGCATGGCCGGCACCCTGACCGCCATCCGCCTGCTGCGCGACAGCAGCGTGCCACTGGCCATCCACCTGTTCGAGCCGCGCGCCGAGGTAGGCCGCGGGCTGGCCTACAGCACACCGGACCCGGCGCACTACCTGAACGGGCCCGCGCTGAACTTCAGCCTGTTCCCGGAAACGCTGGAGGATTTCTCGCACTGGCTGGTCGGGCACGGCCACGCCCATGCCGCCACGGCCGACGACACCTTCGCCCCGCGCAGCGTCTATGGCGACTACCTGCGCGACACGCTKGCGCGCGCGCTGTCCGCCGCCGCCGGGCGTGCCACGCTGGAGCATGTGCGCACGGAGATCACCGACCTGACCATCGGCGTGCCGCACCGTGTGCGCGGCGCCGACGGCCGCGGCTGGGACGCCGACCATATCGTGCTGGCCACCGGCGTGCAGCCGGCACGGCCCGCGCTGGCGCAGGACCCGGCGCTCGAAGCCGACGGCCGCTATGTGCCCGATCCCTGGCAGCCGGATGCGCTGGCCGCGCTGGCCGGCGCGCGCGACATTGCGCTGGCCGGCACCAGCCTGACCATGCTCGACGTGGTGGCGACACTGGAGCGGCTCGGCTTCAGCGGCACCTACCATGCCTTCTCGCGGCGCGCGCTGTTGCCCTGGCTGCGCCACGGGGCGGGACCGTGCGACGACTTCCTTGCCGCCGCCGGGCCGGCGGCGCTGGCCGCCCCCACCGCGCGCGACGTGGTCCGCCGGGTGCGCGCCCAGTGCCGTGCGCTGACCGCGCAGGGGCTGGACTGGCAGAGCGTGCCGCCCGCGCTGCGCGCCCATATCGGCCCGCTGTGGGCAGCCGCCAGCGTGCCGGAGCGCCAGCGCTTCCTGCGTCATGCCCGGCCGTTCTGGGACAACCTGCTGCACCGGGCGGCGCCGCCCACGCATGCGGTGCTAGCGGCAGTCCGCGCGCAAGGCCGGCTGCGCGTCCATGCCGCGCGGGTCACGCGCCTGGATCGCTCKGGCGATGGCCGGCTGGCGCTGCGCCTGTCGCGCGAGCTGCCCGCGGTGCCCACGGTGGACGGGCTCGTCAACTGCACCKGCGCGGAATATGGCTGGCATGCCGGCAACGAGCGGCCGCTGGTGCGCAGCCTGCTGGCGCGCGGCCTGGTGCGCCCGGCCGCGGCGGGATCCGGCGTGGACGGCGACGCGCGCGGCATCGTGTTCGACCKCGGCGGCCGCGCGGTGCCGGGCCTCAGCGCCCTGGGCGCGCCCTTGCGCGGCGCGCTCTGGGAGTCCGGCACCATCATCGACGTGCGCAACCAGGCCGCGGCGCTGGCCGCGAGGCTGGTCGGGGAACTGGAGCTGTCTGCCTGGCCCGAGGCGGTGATCCAGGCCGAGGCAGCCTAGGCGGGCAGAAGGGCAAAAGGGCAGAAGGCCGCCGGCCGCCGCCTGAACAAGCTGCCTGACCGCGCTGTCTAATCGCGCTGTCTTAGCGCACCGCCTTCGGGCTGACGATCGGGTCAAGGCCGCTGCGCTCCACTTCCGCGCGCGCGGCCGGGGAGGCCAGGTAGCGGATCAGGGCCCGGCCCGCATCCGGATGCTCGGCGCCGACGGGCACGCCGGCGGCAAAGGTGGTGATCTTCTGCATCGACTCCGGAATCTTGCCAACGAAGGTGATGCCCTGCACCGGCAGCAGTTCGCTCACCTGCTGCAGGCCGACCTGGTAGTCGCCGCTGGCGACCACGCTGCCCACGGGGATCTTCTCGATCATATGGGCGCGGCCCTTGACCTGCTCCTCGATGCCGAGCTTCCTGAACATCTCTTTCTCGACGTACACCCCGCTCGCGCTGTCCGAATAGGCAATCGAGCCGGCCTTGAGCAAGGTGTCGCGGAAGGCGTCCACGGTGCCGATATCCGGCCTGGCCGCCCCGGCCCGCACCGCCAGCCCGATGCGCGAATCAGCCAGGTCGGTGCGGCTGTCCGGTATCACCTTGCCCTGCTTGACGAGGTCATCTAGGGCATAGCCCACCATGATCACCACGTCGGCATGCTCGCCGCGCGCCAGGCGGTTGGGAATCGCCTCGGGCGACTTGCCCATCGAGGGGCCCCAGGCCGTGCTCAGCGTGTGGCCGGTGGCCTTCTCGAAGCTCGGGCCGAGCGCCTTGTAGGCGGCGGTGAAGCCGCCCGAATTCATGACCTTGACCTCGTCGGCCAGCGCATTGCCGGCAGCCAGGACCAGGCTGGCGGCCACGGCCAGCGCCAGCGCAGGCCACGGCTGGCGGGATTGGGGAAAGGAGTGACGGACGGGCCGGCTGGCCGATGAGATAGACATATGCGCTCTCGGTGGGCATTGAAGGGAAAGACCCGCCGCCGCGGAGGTCTCGCATCGGTGTTTCGGCGGGTGGGCCGCTCATTCTATGCAAGGCCGCCGGGCCGCGATAATGCAATCTTTCTTGGCATTGATCGCTTCCTTGCATCAATGCGCGCCCCGCTTTCTGCCCCGCCCGGGCACGGCTTCCAGCACCATCTCGTACAGCGCCTGCGCATGCGGCGACAGCATCTGCCCGCGGCGGCGCAGGATGCCGAGCGTGCGGGTCACGGCAGGCTCGCGCAGCGGGACCGCGGCCAGCGCGGCGCGCTCGCCGCCCGGCAGCGCCAGGCGCGGCACCGCGGCGATGCCCAGCCCGGCCTCCACCAGCGCCAGCACGCTGCTGACGTGGCGCACCTCGTAGAACGCCGCCGGCCGCCCCGGGACGTCGGCCAGCGCCAGATCCAGCATGAGCCGGTTGCCGCTCGAGCGGGATAGCGCCACCAGCGTGTACTTGCCCAGCTCGGCCCATTTCACCGAGCGGCGGCGCGCCAGCGGATGCGCCGGGTGGCAGGCCAGCACGAAGGGATCGCGCAGCAGCGGCTCGAACAGCAGGTCGGCCTCCTGGGTGCCGATGAAGTTCAGGCCGAAGTCCGCCTCGCCGCTGGCCACGCTGTGCAGGACCACATTGGCGCCTTCGTCCACCATCTTGACGCGCACATTGGCGAACTGCGCATGAAAACGCGCGATCACCGCCGGCAGGAAGTAATGCGCGGCCGAGGGCACGCAGGCAATGGTCACCTCGCCGCTGCGCGCGGCCGCCGGATCGCCGATGCCGAGCAGTTGCGCTTCCACCTCCGCCAGCACCGCGCGCGCCTTGCCGACGAACTCGCGTCCCACCAGCGTCAGCGTGACCCGGCGCGTGGTGCGCTCGAACAGCTTCACGTTGAGCGCCTCTTCGAGCTTCTCGATGCGGCGCGAAAGGGCTGGCTGCGACAGGCTGAGCGCCTCCGCCGCGGCGCGGAAGCCGCCCTGCTCCACCACCGCCACCATGGCCTGCAGGTCGCCRAGGTCGAATCTGATCTGTTGCATCGTGTCTTGGTGGTTTCGGGGTGGTATCAGGGTGGTACGGGGTGTATCCCGGTGGATCGGGGTGGCATCGAGCGGCGCGCAGGCCAGCCGCAAGCGGCGCATGCCAGGCGGCATTGATGCGCGCCGCCGATCAAAGGCCCGGGCCTGCCATTCTAGCGCCGCCCGGCGCCCGCGCGTGCCCGACACCCCACCTGCGTAGGTGAATGGGCGGCGCCGGCCTGCGGTATTCTCCGGGGCTTCGCCTGCCCGCCCCGGGCCGGACCCCCACCCGGAGGAAACCGGCCGATGAACGACCCGTTCGCCCTGCTGGCAGTCACGACGCTGCTCAGCGTCATGATGCTGGGCATCGTCTGGTCGCTGCGCCGCAGCGGCCAGCCGGGCGTGACGCAGTGGTGGTACTGCGCCCTGACGGCCATCGGCGCGCTGACGCTGTTTACGCTGCGCGGCAGGATCACGGACGTGCTGGCCGTCGTGGTGGCAAACGGCGCGCTGGCATGGGCGCTGGCGCTGTTCTACGCCGGCACGCTGCGCTTCTGCGGGCGCGAGCCGCCATGGCGGCGCCTGGTGGCCTGCACGCTGGCCGTGATGGGCGGCATCGTGACCTGGCGCTACATCTTCCAGGACTTCAACACGCGCGTGGTGATCGTCTCGGCCTTCCACGCGTGGTTCTGCGCCGCAACCGGCGTGGCGCTGGTGCGCTACCGCCCGCGCGGGCGCGCCACCAGCCATCACCTGACCACCGCCGGCTTCGCTTTCTTCTTTGCCGCGGCGCATACGCTGCGCGGCGTGCTGTCMGCACTGGCCGTCATGGACGACCCCGCCACCATGGCCTCGCCGGGGCTGAACGCGGGCTTCCTGGTGGTGGGCGCGCTGGCCATCCCGGCCCTGAGCATGGGCGCGGTGCTGATGGTCCACGACGCCATGGTGCGCCGGCTGGAAACCATCGCCAATACCGACTTMCTGACCGGCGTGCTGTCGCGCAAGGCCTTCGAGGACGAGGCCGGGCGCGAGCTGGCGCGCGCCGCGCGCGGCGGCCGGGCGCCGGTGCTGCTGATCGTCGATATCGACCACTTCAAGGCGGTCAACGACACGTTCGGCCATGCCACCGGCGATGCGGTACTGGCTGAGTTCGCCCGCCTGGCGGCGGCCAGCCTGCGCGCGCCAGACCGCATCGGCCGCATGGGCGGCGAGGAGTTCGTGGTGCTGCTGCCCGCATGCTCGCTGGACGACGCCCGCCACGCCGCCGAGCGCATCCGCGCCCAGGCCGAAGCCAGCCACGTGGGCCACGCAAGCAATACAGGCAATGCAAGCCGCCCGCCGGACAGCGTGCGCTATACCGTCAGCGGTGGCTACGCCGCATGGCAGCCCGGCGAGACCCTGGCGCAGCTCATGGCGCGCGCCGACGCCGCGCTCTACATGGCCAAGTTGTCCGGGCGCAACCGCATRCTGCCGGACGCTGCCGGCATCCAGGCGCCGGCACCCGTGGGCATGGCGAGTCGCTAGGCCTTGGCCGCGGCCATGGCGGCGCCGGAAGTGTCGGCAGCGGCGCAAGCGCTGGTGGCGCGGTAGGCGCCGGGCCGTGAGCCGGTCCAGCGCCTGAACGCGCGGTGAAAGGCGCCGGGCTCGGCAAACCCCAGCTCGGCGGCGATCTCCGCCAGCGGACGGCTGGAATGGCTGAGCGCCTCGATGGCGAGGTCGCGCCGCAGCTCGTCCTTGAGCTGCTGGTAGGTCCCGCCCTCTTCCATCAGCCGGCGCCGCAGCGACGACGGCGACATGTGCAGCCCCTGGGCCAGTTGCTCGAAGGTGGGCCACCGCTCCGGCGCCAGGGCCCGCAACTGGCGCCGCACGCGCGCCATGATGCTGCTGCGGTCGTTGTACTTGACCACCACGTTGTGCGGTGCGTCGCGCAGGAAGGCCTTGAGGCTGCGCTCGTCCTGGTGCACCGGCTGTTCCAGCCAGGCCGCGTCGAACACCAGCGCCGTGGCGGGCTGGTCGAAGGCCAGATGGCGCGAGTACATCAGCCGGTATTCGGCGGCATAGGGCGGCTGTGCATAGCTGAACGCCGCCAGCAGCACCGGCACGCGCCGGYGCAGCAGCCAGCTCATCAGGCCATGCAGCATGATCAGCATGGTCTCCTGGGCGAATACGCCCGGCGGCCGCTGCGAGGTAGCCGCCAGTACCAGCGCCGCGCGCTCGTGCCCGGCGGCGGCTTGCCCGGCCATGGCCTTGCCGAGGTCGTTGCCGGCCGCCACCGCGCCCTCGCGCACCAGGCGCACGCCGATATCGTCGAGCAGCAGGCCGAAATAGCGCGCCACCCGTTCCAGCCCCTGCGCCAGCGTCTTGCTGCCCGCCACCGCGTGGCACAGCATGGCGAAGCTGCCGCATTTCATCCGGCGCGAATCCTGGCCGAAGAATTCGTCGTCGAGCGCSGCGGCCACCTCCATCCACAGGGCGCTGTAGCTGGCGGCCGAGACGCGCGCCTGCGGCACCGCCAGCAGCGCCGGCGCGATGCCGGCGGCCTGCAGCACCGGCTCCGGGGCAATGCCGCGCGCGCGCAGGCCGGCAATGGCGTGGTGGACGAAACAGATGGCGACGCTGTGTTTTTCCATGGGCAGGCAGGCGGGGACTGGCGAAGGAACTGGCAAACGAGTTCAGCAAATCTGGCGGATTCTGGCATAGGACCGTCCCTGCCGTCTTCCTACACTGCTGCMAGGCCTTGCCGGAACGTTGCACCAGCGCCCCGGCCAGCAACCCCACCTACCTCCACCGCGACCCGCCATGCCACACGACCTGACCGAACAGCAAGCCATGATCCGCGATACCGCCCGCGCCTTCGCCGGCGAGCGCCTGGCGCCGCGCGCGGCCGCGTGGGACCGCGCCGCCGAACTGCCGCCCGAGGTGGTGGCCGAGATGGGCGCGCTCGGCCTGCTGGGCATGATCGTGCCGGAGCAATGGGGCGGCACCTACACCGACTATGTCGCCTACGCGCTGGCCATCGAAGAGATCGCGGCCGGGTGCGCAGCCTGCGCCACGCTGATGAGCGTGCACAACTCGGTTGGGTGCKGGCCCATCCTGCACTACGGCAGCGAGGCGCAGAAGGCCCGCTACCTGCCCCGCCTGGCCGCGGGCGAGATCATCGGCGCATTCTGCCTGACCGAGCCGCAGGCCGGCTCCGAGGCGCACAACCTGCGTACCCGCGCGCGGCCGACGGACGATGGCTGGGTGCTCAACGGCAGCAAGCAGTTCGTCACCAACGGCCAGCGTGCCGGCGTGGCCATCGTGTTCGCCGCCACCGAACCGGAACAAGGCAAGCGCGGCCTGTCGGCCTTCGTGGTGCCCACCGACACGCCCGGCTTCGTGGTGCACACGCCGGAGCGCAAGCTCGGCATCCGCGCCTCCGACACCTGCGCCATCACGCTGGAAGACTGCCGCGTGCCGCACGACGCGCTGCTGGGCGAGCCCGGCGAGGGCCTGCGCATCGCCCTGTCCAACCTGGAGGGCGGACGCATCGGCATCGCCGCGCAGGCGCTGGGCATCGCGCGCTCGGCCTTCGAGGCGGCGTGCCGCTACGCCGCCGAACGCGTGCAGTTCGGCCGCCCGCTGCGCGAGCACCCGCCCATCGCCAACATGCTGGCCGACATGGCCACCGAACTGAACGCCGCGCGCCTGCTGGTGCACCGCGCCGCGCATATGCGCAGCGCCGGCCTGCCCTGCCTGTCCGAGGCCTCGCAGGCCAAGCTGTATGCCTCCGAGCTGGCCGAGCGCGTATGCTCCAAGGCACTGCAGATCCATGGCGGCTACGGCTACCTGGAGGACTACCCGGTCGAGCGCCACTACCGCGACGCCCGCATCACACAGATCTACGAAGGCACCAGCGAGATCCAGCGCATGCTGATCGCGCGCAGCCTCTAAGCAGCATGCCTGCCCCTTTCCCGCCTTGTACCACCCGAACCTAGAACCGACGGAGACCACCCAATGAGTGCCCAGCCCGCTACCGCAACCACCGCCGTTCCCACCGTCAAGCTGCTGATCAACGGCGAGTGGGTGGAATCCGCCGCCACCGAGTTCCGCGCGGTGGTCAACCCCGCCACCCAGGAAGTGCTGGCACGCGTGCCGCTGGCCACGCCGGCCGAGGTGAACGCGGCGGTGGGCGCCGCGCAGCACGCCTTCGCCACCTGGCGCCACACCCCGCTGGGCGCGCGCCTGCGCATCATGCTCAGGTACCAGGCCCTGATCCGCGAGCACAGCAAGCGCATCGCCGCCATCCTCACCGCCGAGCAGGGCAAGACCCTGGCCGATGCCGAGGGCGACATCTTCCGCGGCCTGGAAGTGGTGGAGCACGCCTGCTCGATCGGCACGCTGCAGCAAGGCGGCTTTGCCGAGAACGTGGCGTCCACGGTGGATACCTACACCCTGCAGCAACCCATCGGCGTGTGCGCCGGCATCACGCCGTTCAACTTCCCCGCCATGATCCCGCTGTGGATGTTCCCCATGGCCATCGTGTGCGGCAACACCTTCGTGCTCAAGCCGTCGGAGCAAGACCCGCTGTCCACCATGGAACTGGTCAGGCTGGCGGTGGAAGCCGGCGTGCCGGCGGGCGTGCTGAACGTGGTGCACGGTGCGCGCGAGGTGGTGGATGCCCTGTGCACGCACCCGGATATCAAGGCAATCTCCTTCGTCGGCTCCACCGCCGTGGGCACCCATGTGTACGAGCTGGCCGGCGCGCACGGCAAACGCGTGCAGTCGATGATGGGCGCCAAGAACCACGCCGTGGTGCTGCCCGACGCGCACCGCGAGCACACGCTCAATGCGCTGGTGGGCGCCGCCTTCGGCGCGGCCGGCCAGCGCTGCATGGCGACCTCGGTCGCGGTGCTGGTCGGCGCGGCGCGCGAGTGGCTGCCCGAACTGGTCGCCAAGGCTGCCACGCTCAAGGTGGGCGCCGGGCACGAGCCCGGCACCGATGTCTGCCCCGTGGTCTCGGCGGCGGCAAAGCAGCGCGTGACCGCCCTGATCGACAGCGGCGTGCGCKAAGGCGCCGCCCTGCTGCTGGACGGACGCGGCGTGCAGGTGCCGGGCTACCCGGAAGGCAACTTCATCGGCCCGACCGTGTTCGCCGACGTGACCACGGAGATGTCCGTCTACACCCAGGAAATCTTTGGCCCGGTGCTGGTGGTGATCGGCGTGGACACGCTCGACGAGGCCATCGCCCTGGTCAACCGCAACCCGTTCGGCAACGGCACCGGCGTGTTCACGCAGAGCGGCGCGGCGGCGCGCAAGTTCCAGAGCGAGATCGACGTGGGCCAGGTCGGCATCAATATCCCCATCCCGGTGCCGGTGCCCTACTTCAGCTTCACCGGCTCGCGCGGCTCCAAGCTCGGCGATCTCGGCCCCTACGGCAAGCAGGTGGTGCAGTTCTACACCCAGACCAAGACGGTCACGGCGCGCTGGTTCGACGACGCCACCGTGAACGACGGCGTGAACACCACCATCAACCTGCGCTGAGCAGCGTCAACGGCAAGGAGCAAACATGCATATCGCCTTTATCGGTCTCGGCAACATGGGCGCGCCGATGGCCCGCAACCTGCTCAAGGCAGGCCACAGCCTGACCGTGTTCGACCTCAGCCCCGCCGCGCTGGCTTCGCTGCAGGCGGACGGCGCCGCGGTGGCCCGGTCGGCGCGCGAGGCGGCCGCCGAAGCCGACTTCGTCATCACCATGCTGCCCGCCGCGGCACACGTGCGCGCGGCCTATCTCGATGCCGATGGCGTGCTGGCCAGCGTACGGCCCGGCGTGCCGCTGGTGGATTCGAGCACCATCGACCCCGCCACCATCCGCGCGCTGGCCGTTGAAGCCGGCAAGCGCGGCAACCCGATGGCGGACGCGCCGGTCTCCGGCGGCACCGGCGGCGCGCAGGCCGGCACGCTGACCTTCATGGTGGGCGCGCAGCCCGAGCTCTTCGAGCGCATCAAGCCGGTGCTGGCCGGCATGGGCCGCAATGTGGTGAGCTGTGGCGATACCGGCACCGGACAGGTCGCCAAGATCTGCAACAACCTGATCCTCGGCATCTCGATGATCGGGGTGTCGGAGGCGATGGCCCTCGGCGCGCGCCTGGGCATCGAGGCGGGCGTGCTGGCGGGCATCGTCAACACCTCCACCGGGCGCTGCTGGGCCGCCGACACCTGCAACCCCTATCCGGGCGTGATCGAGACCGCGCCGGCCTCGCGCGGCTATAGCGGCGGCTTCGGCGCGGACCTCATGCTCAAGGACCTCGGCCTGGCCGCCGACGCCGCGCGCAGCGTGCGCCAGCCGCTCTTCCTGGGCGCGCTGGCGCAGCAGATCTACCAGGCCATGAGCCATGCCGGCGACGGCCAGCTCKACTTCTCCGGCGTGATCCGCCAGTACCTGGCGCAACCGCAGGAGCCGGCGGCATGATCGAGCACGCCATCGACGGGCATATCGCCCGTATCACGCTCAAGCGCCCGCCCGCCAATGCCTTCCATGCCGAAGGGCTGGAGCAGTTGCGCCAGCTGGTGGCCACGCTGGACGCCGATGCGCGCGTGYGCGCCATCGTCATCACCGGCGACGGCAGCAAGTTCTTCAGCGCCGGCGCCGACCTCAACGGCTTCGCCGAAGGCGACCGCGCCCATGCGCGCGAGATGGCCCGGCGCTTCGGCGAAGCCTTCGAAGCGCTGCAGAACGCGCGCCCGCTGGTGATTGCCGCCATCAATGGCTATGCGATGGGCGGCGGGCTGGAATGCGCGCTGGCCTGCGATGTGCGCATCGCCGAGGAGCAGGCACAGATGGCGCTGCCGGAGGCCGGCGTGGGTCTGCTCCCATGCGGCTGCGGCACGCAGACGCTGCCGTGGCTGGTGGGTGAAGGCTGGGCCAAGCGCATGATCCTGGCCAACGAGCGTGTCGATGCCGCCACGGCCCTGCGCATCGGCCTGGTGGAGGAAGTGGTGCCGGCCGGGCAAGCGCTCGACAGCGCCCTGAAACTGGCCGAGCGCGCCTGCAACGTCAGCCCGCGCGCGGCGGCATTCAGCAAGCAGCTGGTGCACCTGGCACGCCAGGGCGTGCCGCGCGGACCCGCGCTGGCGCTGGAACGCGAGCGCTTCGTCGACCTGTTCGACGGCGAGGACCAGCGCGAGGGCGTCAACGCCTTCCTGCAGAAACGCGCGCCGCAATGGCGCAACGCATAGGAGCACGCATGCGCCTGAACCCGAACGAGGCTGGCCAGCAAGACCCGGCGAGCGCAGCGCAAGCCGCGGCAGCAACTGCAGCCGCGCCCAGCGTGCGCTTCGAAGCGATCAACGGCGTGGGCGTGGTCACGCTGGACCGCCCGCGCCAGCTCAATGCCCTGTCCTACCCGATGATCGGCGCGCTCGACGCGCAGCTCTCGGCATGGGCCGGATGCCCCGACATCGTCGCGGTGCTGTTGCGCGGCGCCGGCGGCAAGGCTTTCTGCGCCGGCGGCGATATCCGCGCGCTGTACGACAGCTTCCACGCCGACACGCCGCTGCACCGCGAGTTCTTTGTCGACGAATACCGACTGGACTTCCGCCTGCACCGCTATCCCAAACCCGTGGTGGCGCTGATGGACGGCATCGTCATGGGCGGCGGCATGGGCCTGGCGCAGGCCGCGCAGCTGCGCGTGGTCACCGAGMGCTCGCGCGTGGCCATGCCGGAGACGGGCATCGGCCTGGTGCCGGATGTGGGAGCGAGCTTCTTCCTTGGCAAGCTGCCGGTGGCGCTATCGCTCTACGTCGGGCTGACGGGCGTGACGCTGGGCGCGGCCGATACGCTGCTGTGCGGACTGGCCGACCTGTCCGTGCCATCGGCCAGCCTGGAGAACCTGGCGCAGACGCTGGCCGCCATCCGCTGGGACGGCGATGTGCTCGGAAAACTGCGCTCGGCACTGCAGCCGCATCTCCATGCCGCGGCAGAGCAGGCCCCGTTGCAGCCGATGCTGCCGGCCGTGCTGAAGCATTTCCGCGCCGACGCCAGCGTGTCCGAGCTGTTCGCCAGCCTCGCGGCGGAAGCCGACCCGCGCTACGCGCAATGGGCGGCCGCTACGCTGGAGGTGCTGCGCAAGCGTGCGCCGCTGATGCTGGCGGTCACGCAGGCGCTGCTGCTGCGCGGMAGGCGGCTGGACCTGGCGAGTTGCTTCCGCATGGAGCTGGGCGTGGTGTCGCACGCGTTCACGCAAGGCGATTTCATCGAAGGCGTGCGCGCGCTGATCGTGGACAAGGACAATGCGCCGCGCTGGCGCGTGCCCTCGCCGAAGGAAGTCAGTGACGCCACGGTGCAATCGTTCTTCGCCAGCCCGTGGCCGCCCGAGGCCCACCCGCTGGCGGACCTCGGCTAGGCAGCCCGCTCAGCCACGCGCCTTGGGTGCGTGGCCGTGCGGCGCGTGCTCGTCCACCGGCACCTTGACCAGGCCGTCGGTGCGGAACATCGCCTTGATGCCGCGCACGGCCTGGCGGATGCGCCCTTCGTTCTCGATCAGGGCGAAACGCACGTACTCGTCGCCATAGTCGCCGAAGCCGATGCCCGGCGACACGCAGACCTTGGCCTTGGCCAGCAACTGCTTGGAAAACTCCAGCGAACCCAGCGCGCGATACGGCTCGGGAATACGCGCCCAGATGTACATCGAGGCCTTGGGGATCTCCACCGGCCAGCCGGATTCGATCAGCCCGCGCGCCAGCACGTCGCGGCGCGTCTGGTAATGCGCGGCGATTTCCTTGACGCATTGCTGGTCGCCTTCCAGCGCGGCGATGGCGGCCACCTGCAGCGGCGTGAAGGTGCCGTAGTCGTGATAGCTCTTCATGCGCGTGAGCGCCGCCACCAGGTCCGGGTTGCCCACCATGAAGCCGATGCGCCAGCCGGCCATGTTGTAGCTCTTGGACAGCGTGAAGAACTCCACTGCGATGTCCTTGGCGCCGGGCACCTGCATGATCGACGGCGCCTTCCAGCCATCGAACACGATGTCCGCGTAGGCCAGGTCGTGCACCACGAAGATGTCGTGCTTGCGCGCCAGCGCGATCACGCGCTCGAAGAAGTCCAGCTCCACGCATTGCGCGGTGGGATTCGACGGAAATCCCAGCACGATCATCTTCGGCTTGGGATAGCTGCCGCGGATGGCGCGCTCGAGCTCGGCGAAGAAATCCACGCCCGGCACCAGCGGCACCGAGCGGATATCGGCGCCGGCGATCACCGCGCCGTAGATATGGATGGGGTAGCTCGGGTCCGGCACCAGCACGGTGTCGCCGCGGTCCAGCGTGGCCAGCATCAGGTGAGCCAGGCCTTCCTTGGAACCGATGGTGACGATGGCTTCGCTGTCCGGGTCGATCTCCACCGCATAGCGCTCCTGGTACCAGTGGGAGATGGCGCGGCGCAGGCGCGGAATGCCCTTGGAGGCGGAGTAGCCGTGGGTGTCGGGCCGCTGCGCGGCTTCGGTGAGCTTGGCGACGATATGCGGCGGCGTGGCGCCGTCCGGATTGCCCATGCTCATGTCGATGATGTCTTCGCCACGGCGGCGCGCCGCCATTTTCAGCTCGGCGGTGATATTGAAGACGTACGGGGGGAGACGATCGATACGCGCGAAGCGGCGCTTGCCTGCGGAGGCGGACATGAATTTTCCTTGAACGTAAGCGCCCGGAACCGTCCGAGCGACGCTGCCGGCCGTTGTTTGCGGCCGAACGGAAAAGATCTTAGCGGCGAATGCGCGTGGCGTCCACGGGTTTTCGCAGCGCGGCGCTATCCAACGCTACGCACGCTACCCACGCTATCCACGCGATGCACGGGATGTGCGCGGCCTGCCGGCGCTGACCGCCTTGCCGCCGGCGCCGTCCACCTTGCGCACCACCGTATCGTCCGGCCCCAGCAGGCGGCCGTCTTCGGCGCGTACCTCGAGGGGCCGCACGGGCTTGCCGGCCACGGCGTCCACCAGCACGGAATGCGCTTCGCCGGGCGCGAAGAAAAAAGCCTCGCCCCACTGGCGCAGCCCCACCACCACCGGGAACAGGCCACGGCCCTTTGCCGTCAGCACGTATTCCTGGTAGGCGCTGCCGTCCGAGGCCGGCACCTGTTCGAGGATGCCGTGCGCCAGCAGCGTGCGCAGGCGGTCGGACAGGATGTTCTTGGCCAGGCCGAGGCTGCGCTGGAACTCGCCGAAGCGGCGCAGGCCGTCGAAGGCATCGCGCACGATCAGCAGCGACCACCAGTCGCCGATCACATCGAGCGAGCGGGCCACCGGACACTCGGCGCCTTCCAGGCTGGTTCGCCGCACCATAGACGCAACTCCGTGAGCAGGCCGCCGGTGCCACGCCGCGGAATGCGGCGCGCGGCGTTGGCGCGGCCCCGGCGGGAACGGCGCCCGCGGCGGAGCGGTTGCATTGTAAAACCGCCTTGCGCCAGCGACAAGGACAAGCCGCGCGCTCAGTCGTCCAGGTTCTCGTGCACGGCGGCGGCACCGGCCTTCCAGTAGCTGGCCGCGCGGATGCGGCCCTTCTCGATGCCGCGCTCGCCCACCAGGTACTGGCGCACGGCGCGGATCGCGGCGCCCTCGCCGGCGGCCCATACATAGCCTTCGCCGCGCGGCAGCGTGATCTCGCGCAGGGCCCGTTMGAGCAGCCCTGCATCACCGTCCGGCGCGCTGTCGCGATGCTGCCAGCGGACTTCCACCTCGGCGCGGCTGGGCAGCGGGATCCGGGCCGCGGCATTGTCCACCGCCACCACCGCCAGCGCGCGCACGCCGGCCGGCAGTTCTTCCAGGCGGCGGCCGATGGCGGGCAGCGCGGTCTCGTCGCCCACCAGCAGGTGCCAGTCGAAGCCGTCGGGAATCACGAATGAGCCACGCGGGCCGCCCACCCCGAGATACTGCCCGGGCGCGGCCTGCGCGGCCCAGGTGGAGGCGGGGCCGTCGCCATGCAGCACGAACTCGAGGTCGAGTTCGCCCGCCACCGGATCGTAGCGGCGCGGCGTGTAGTCGCGCGCGGCCGGCCTGGCCGCGCCTTCGGGGAACACCGGGCCGTTGGGGCCAAGTTCCGGCAGCGCGGGCTTGTGCTGGCCGGGGGCGGGGAAGAAGACCTTGACGTGATCGTCGAAGGAGGCGGAGACGAAGTCCTTGAGGTCGCCCCCGGCCAGGGTGACGCGCAGCAACTGCGGCGACACGTTTTGCGTGCGCACCACCTGCAGCAGGCGCATCTTGAGGGTATGGCGAACGCGTTGGACGGTGAGGTCGCGGGTAGTCATCGGTATCTGGTCCTGTTGGTTGGCTTGTGTCGTGCGGGTGTCCGCAGGGACAGGGGCAAGGGCAAGGGCAAGGGCCGGCGCTCAGCKCGGCGCGGCTTGCGCGGGCGGCTCTGCTTCGATCTCCGCGGTCGCCCGCGCGAGGATGGCGGCGATACGCCGCTGCTCGGCCGGGCTGGCTTCCGTGCGCAGCAGCAAGGCACGCTTGAGCGCCAGCCGCGCCTGCACGAACTCGGGCAGCCAGCCGCCGCGGGTGTCGGCATCGTCTTCGGCAACGCCCGCCTCGGCGTTGTCGCCCGACAAGGCGCGCCGCACCCATTCCATCTTGCGCGCCACGTGCTTGAGCTTGTTGAGCATGAGCGCGAGCCGCTCGCGGTTGGCGTCGAGGTGCGAACGGCCCGGTTCGGCCAGCTGGTAGCGCTTCTTGTTGCCCTCGCTGTCCACGGTGGCGTAGCCCACCTCCTCCAGGAAGGTCAGGGCCGGATACACCATGCCGGGGCTGGGCTTGTAGAAACCATTGGTGCGGGTCTCGAGCGCCTTGATCAGCTCGTAGCCGTGSSWSGGCTTTTCYTCSAGCAGCGACAGCAGCATCAGTTGGAGGTCGTCGGAGCTGAACTTGCGGCCGCGGCGCCAGCTGTCGCCGTCGCCGTCGAAGCCGTCCCCGCCGCCGCCGAAGAAGCCGCCGGGTCCGCCGCCATGGCGGTGGCGCCCGATGGCCTGATGCGGGTGGGACGAAAAGTGAGAAGAAAGGTGGGCAAGCATGTGGTGACCCATCCTGCCCATCATGAGGGGGTGACGCATGGCGAGTGCTCCTGACTATCTAAAAACATATCTTAAGATATATATCGTAAGTAATAAAGTCAAGGCCGGAGAGAACGGAAGCCGTCAGCCAGGCGCGTGGCCGGGTGCGCACGGCATGTTGTGCAGCACAAACCGCGGTAAATCACGAAAACATTCAATTGCCCTGCCCCGGCCCATGATCGAACATGAAAGACGCCTCCCGGCTCTAAGCAGGCACGGCGCGTAGCGCGTCGTGCGCCGCAACGCGCCGCCCACCCGAGGAACACGCCATGGAATTGCACCTGGATGCCGCAAGCCTGCGGCCGCCCCCCGCGGGCGCGGCGCATGCGCAGAAGCACGCCGTGTATCGGGCCAGCGGACCCGGCGCGCGCCGGCGAGGCAAGGACGAGGCGGGCTATGCGGGCCCGCTCAAGCAATCCACGGGCGTGACGCCGGCCACGATGGCCCCGATGCCCCCGCCGGGCCGCGGCCACACCCTGCCCTAGTCGTTATCCGGGCCGGAGCGCATGCCGGCAGCGCAGCGCCGGGCCTTCCGGCAAGCCTTCGCGCGAGCGAGGAAGCCAAAGCCAGCCGTTGCCGTCGCCATCCATGCACTCTTCGTCCTTCCGTACCCGCATATACCGGCTGCCGGCMATGCTGGCGGTCCTGGCGTTGCTGGCCATGTCGGGCGTATCGCGCGATGTGCCGGCCCAGACGGCGGAGCCGGTCCAGCCCAGCGCAGCGGCACCGCTGGCGCCCGCGCAACCCGCGCAACCCGCGCAACCGGCGCAACCGGCCCAACCTGCCCAAGCTACACAGCCCGGCACGCCCGCTGCCCCGGTGGCAGGCCCCCCACCAGTTGTCGGKCGCCCGCGCATCTGCCTGGTGCTGTCGGGCGGCGGGGCGCGCGGCGCCGCGCATATCGGCGTACTCAAGGTGCTGGATGAGCTGCGCGTGCCGATAGACTGTATCGCCGGCACCAGCATGGGCTCGCTGGTGGGCGGGGCCTATGCCACGGGCATGGCGCCGGACGAGATGGCGCAACTGGTCGGCGGCCTTTCCACCGAGAAGCTGTTCAAGGAGCGCCCGCCACGCCAGGACCTGGCGATCCGCCGCAAGATAGACGACCACACCAACCTGGTCACGCCCGAGATCGGCGTCAGCGGCAAGGGCCTGCTGCTGCCCAAAGGACTGGTGTCGGGTGTCCAGCTCGAAACCGTGCTGCGCACGCTGGCGCGGACGCCCGGCTATCGCGATTTCGACTCGCTCCCCATTCCGTACCGCGCGGTGGCCACTGACCTCGTCGCCGGCACCGCGGTGGTGTTCAGCCAGGGCGAACTTGCCAACGTGATGCGCGCCAGCATGTCGGTGCCMGGCGCGGTGGCGCCGGTCGAATACGAGGGGCGGCTGCTGGTGGACGGCGGCCTGACCGATAACCTGCCCGTCGACGTGGCGCACCGCATGGGGGCGGACATCGTCATCGCGGTCAATCTCGGCACCACCCTGATGAAGCGCGAAGACCTGACCTCGGTGATCGGCGTGACCAGCCAGATGCTCAATATCCTCAGCGAGCAGAACGTGCGCGCCTCGCTGGCGCAGCTCAAGCCGCAGGACATCCTGATCCAGCCGGAGCTGGGCGATTTCTCCGCGGGCGACTTCGACAACTTGCTCAAGACCATCCCCATCGGCGAGGCGGCGGCGCGCAAGGTGGCGGACCGCCTTTCGGCACTGGCCTTGCCACCGCAGGCGTATGCCGCGCTGCGTGTGCGCCAGCGATCCCTCGCGCCGCCCGACTCCCGCGGCGTCGACGAAATCCGCTTCGCGCCGATGAAGCGCGTCAACCCGGACTTCGCTGCCGCCACCATGGAGACCAAGCCTGGCCAGCCGATCCAGCAGGACCAGCTCGACCAGGACATGCGGCGCCTGTTCGGCACCGGCGACTTCGAGCACGTCAACTACCGCTTTCTCGAAGAGCCCGGCAAGCGTGTGCTGGCGGTGGATGCCGTCGAGAAATCCTACGGCCCCAACTACCTGCGCTTCGGACTTGGCCTGAACTCGGATTTCCGCGGCGATGCCTTCTTCAACGTACTGGCCAGCTACCGCCGCACCTGGCTCAATTCGCTCGGCGCGGAATGGCGAACCGATCTCCAGGCAGGGCAGACCAGCAGCCTCGTCAGCGAGTTCTACCAGCCGCTCGACGTGCACCAGTACTTCTTCGTCGCCCCGCGCATCGAACTGGAGCGCCGGCCGGTGAATATCTACAGCGGCGGCAACCGCGTTGCCATCTACGACCTCCGGCGCATGGACGCCGCGCTCGACGTGGGCAGCCAGTTCACCAAGTACGGCGAGGCGCGCCTGGGTGTCCTCACCGGACATGAAAACGCCTCGCTCAGCACCGGCCCGGCCCTGCTGAGCCCGGGACCGGGCAGCTTCGGCCGGGGCGCCATCACCGGGCGGCTGCTGTTCGACCAGCTCGACAGCGTGAACTTTCCCCGTTTCGGCTATGGCGGCGCCCTGCGCGTCTACGCGTCGCAGCACGCACTCGGCGCCGACCAGGCCTATGTCAAGGCGGATACCGACGGCACCTTTGCGTGGTCGTACGGCGAGCATACGATCAACGTGGGTTTCAAGGCGGGCAGCAATATTGGTGGCAATCCGCTGCCGCGCTACGACCTGTTCCAGTGGGGCGGCTTCCTGAAGCAATCGGGCTATAGCACGGGTGAACTGATCGGCAGCAACCTGGAGTTCGCGCGCCTCGTCTACTACAACAAGTTCGTCAAGCAGACCCTGCTGGAGGGCGTATATGCCGGCATGTCGCTCGAAGCCGGGCGCATGGGCGGGCCGCTGGTGGCGGGCAGCCCGACCGGGCTGCTCAAGTCAGGCTCGCTGTTCCTGGCGCTGGATAGCCCGGTCGGCCCGTTCTACCTTGCCTACGGGCGGGCCCCGGGCGGGCGCTACAGCTTCTACCTGTTCCTGGGCAAGCCTTGAGGGGATGCATGCGCCTGAACGGCCAGGGAGGCCAGCACATCGAGGCCCGCACCGTACGAGCCGGAAACCCGGCCAAAGAAAAGCCCCTGGCCGGGGTGGTCAAGGGCTGAAGGACTAAAGAGGCGGGTCGCGGGGCACGCCTCAGCGCMGGATCATAGAGAGTCCGGCAGGCGGCGCCATCACCTGATCGGGTGACACATGCACGCGCCTCTGGCTTTTCAGCGCTTTTTTTGCATTTTTGGCGTTTCCTGCTGCGCAAAAACTACACTGGCGGCCGCAATCTACTCGCCCTTGCCTTCTGCCCGCGCGCCAGCCGGCACGATGCGCGGCTTGCTGATCGGCGCGGTCAGGCCTGCCGTGCAGTAGTCCACCAGCTCGGCCACCGGCGGCAGCCCGCGCGGCCCGCGCGCGCGCCGGCACCACTGCGCCAGCGAATACACCGCGCTGTTGTTGAACCAKACCTGCCGCAGGTGCAGCACCTTGCGCGGCATCGCGGGCAGCGCGGCGGCGATCATCCTGCGCGCGCGCAACACGCCGGTCATGGCGTCCGGATCGATCAGGTCGGCATTGACCAGGCTGGGACTGAACGTGGCTTGCGCCAGCACCTGCACGTAGCGTGCGCCCCAGGGGGTATCGCGGATGGTATCGGCAAGCGCACTGATCGACGCTTCCACGATGGCGCGCACATCCCCCGCCAGGCCGGCGGCCTCGACCTCGTCCAGGTAGCGGTTGCGCACCTTGTTGACATGCGTGAGCCGAAAATTCAGCAACTGGCTGACCAGCGCCTCGCGCGAACCGAAGTGATAGTGCAGCGCTGAACGGTTGCGCTGCCCCGCCTCCACCACGATCTGGCGCAGCGGCACCAGCTCGACCCCGTGCTCGGCGAACAGGCGTTCCGCGATCTCCAGCATGCGCCGTGCCGTCTCGTTCTCCAGCGGGCCGGCGGCGGCCTGCGCCCCTTCGGCCGACTTGCGCGGCAGCGGCTTGTCGAGGACGGCGCTGTCGGCGAGTATGGTGGCGAGAGAACGATTGCGTGTACGGGTCATAGGCTCGAAGGATGCCGGCAATGTAATGCATCGGATTATGGGTCTAACGCCATGGTCCCGGCAAGCAAGGGGAAACCGCCGGCAAGCCTTGCTGGTGCAGCGGGCCGCCCCGACCCATCCTCAGGCAGCACATCCATGTAACTTCTACGCCTTCCCTGGCGGCGCGGCCTGCCCGGAGAGCCGCGGCATTGGTACCATCTCGTGGCGTCCTCGCTGGTTCTCGGCGGGGTGGCGCCGGTCACCCCCGCCAATCCAGTTCCGGGCAGGGAATCCTCGGATCATGACAATGGCATCATGATCCTGTTCAACTCAATGGAGAGCTCAATGACAAACGCAGACACCCCCGCTATCGACTGGGACCGGCTGGGGTTCGAGTACATCAAGACCGACCTCCGGTACCGCGCCCACTGGAAGGACGGCGCCTGGCACGAAGAAGGATTGGTCGCGGACAACGTCCTTCATGTCAGCGAGGGCTCGACCGCGCTCCACTACGGGCAGCAATGCTTCGAAGGGCTGAAGGCCTATCGCACGGAAGACGGCTCGATCAACCTGTTCCGCCCCGACCAGAACGCCCTGCGCATGCAGCGCAGTTGCGACCGCCTGCTCATGCCGAACGTGCCGACCGACATGTTCATCAACGCTTGCAAGGCAGTCGTGTCGGCCAACGCCCGCTTCATTCCCCCCTACGGCACCGGCGGCGCGCTCTACCTGCGCCCGTTCGTGATCGGCGTCGGCGACAGCATCGGGGTTCGCACCGCGCCCGAATTCATCTTCTCTATCTTCTGCGTCCCGGTCGGCCCTTACTACAGAGGCGGCCTGAAGGCGCAGATCTTTTCCGTCTCCGACTATGACCGCGCCGCGCCGCACGGCACCGGCGCTGCCAAGGTGGGTGGAAACTACGCGGCCAGCCTGCTGCCCGGCACGCAAGCCAAACAGGCCGGGTTCGCCGACTGCATCTACCTGGACCCCAGGACACGTACCAAGATCGAGGAAGTCGGGACGGCKAACTTCTTCGCGATCACGAAGGATGGCCGCTTCGTCACGCCCCACTCCCCGTCGATTCTCCCCGGCATCACGCGCCTTTCCCTGCTGCATCTGGCGCATGCGTACATTGGCATGCCCGCGGTGGAAGCCGATGTGCTGATCGACCGGCTGGACGAACTGGAGGAAGCCGGGGCGTGTGGTACCGCCGCGGTGATCACGCCCATCCGGGCAATCTCGTACGGGGGGAAACTCCATGTCTTCCACGAAGAGCATGAAACCGGGCCGATCACGCAACGGCTGTTCGATACGCTGACCGGAATCCAGACCGGCCGCATCGAGGCGCCCGAGGGCTGGATCGTCAAGGCCTAGGCATCACCCCTTTCAAGGTGATCAAACGACACGTCCGGCCTTGAGGACGCGCATGGTCGAGACATGACATCGCGCCCCGCAGCCGGCAACGTAGCCTTTCTTCCTGGAGGCTTTGGGTCCGCGCGGATGCTTGCGCGGCGCGCGGGGTCAACGTGAATCGCCATTTTTCTCAGGGCCCGGCCAAGCTGGCCGGGCGTGAGTCGACCATAGCCATCTTGTTGGCAAGTGCTACGGTGACCACGTTCGGCCATCGTCGTTTCTGTTTTTGCTCGACCCACGTCCGGCATGCTCTGCCAGGGCGCAGATTCTCGATCTGGAAAACAAATAGTTTGACCTGAACAATCGATTTCACAACTCAGTCTCGGAATCGTAGAGTGCATGCAAGACCGATCCACCACGAGTTCCCTTCATGCTTTTTGCCCCCCTGAGCCGACGCCTTGGCGTTGCGCTTCTGCTCTCTCTGTCAGGCTTCCCGCTTGCCTCCACCGCCTCTGATGCCGATCCCTATCCCCAGCGCGCGGTCAGGATCGTCGTACCGTTCGGCGCGGGCGGTACTACCGATATCGCGGCACGAGCGCTGGCCTCCAAGCTCCAGGCTCGCCTGGGCCAACCCGTGATTGTCGAGAACCGTGCCGGTGCGGCGACGGCGATTGGCAGCGAATTCGTCGCCAAGGCTGCCCCGGATGGGCTGACGTTGCTGTATTCGGGTTCGACCACTTTCTCCGTGCTGCCAGCGCTGCGGCAGGACCTGCCGCTGAATCCCGACACCACCTGGGCGCCGATCGGCATGGTGGCGCAGACCGCCGTGGTGGTATCAACGCGCGCCACCGGCAAGATCCATAGCTTCGCAGATATCGCCAGGCAGGCCAATGCAGGAGGCGCCGGCGTGACCTACGGCACCTTCGGTCCCGGCTCCGCACCCCACCTGGTTGGCGCGATGATCGCCCGCAGCATCAAGGCAGACATGACGGCGGTGCCGTACAAGGGCAGCGCGCAGGTCTTCACCGATGTCATCGGCGGGCAGATCGACCTGAGTATCGATCCGGTGGCGGTCGTGCAGGGGAATATCAAGGCCGGCAAGCTGCGTCCGCTGGCGATCAGTTCGGCCACGCGTTCACCCTTGCTACCCAACGTGCCGACATTCGCCGAGGTGGGCGTCGCCGGTGGCGAGGCCTCGTTCTGGTATGGACTGGTCGCCCCCAAGGGCACCCCGGCGCCGATCGTGKACCGGCTGCAGGCGGAACTGCGTGCGATCGTGCACGACGCCGGGTATCGCGAAGTCCTGGCCAAGCAGGGCCTGGAAACGCTGTTTGGCGGCGCGGAGGAGTTCCGGCGCAGGACGCGCGTCGAGATCACGCAGTTCCGCCAGTTGGCGCGGGATGCAAACATCCGCATGGAGTGACGCTATGCTGGCTAAATCGACCATGCGCGCTGCTCCCGACCATGCGACGGAAGATGTGCGCGCCGTACAGACCGCGCGCGCGAGCTGGAGCGAGTTTCTCGCGCTGCTGAGGCTGCCGAACGTGACGGCCGACGCCGCGGACGTATGCAAGACGGCCGACTGGCTGTCGCAGGCATTCGCGCGCCGCGGCTTCGCGGTGACGTCGCTGCCAAACGGCGAACGTCCCATGCTGCTGGCCGGGCGCCGCTGCCCGGATCCGGCAGCGCCGACCATCCTCTGCTACATGCATATGGATGCGCAGCCCGTGGCCAACCAGCCATGGAGCCAGCCCAGCCCGTGGCAGCCAACGCTGCGCCCCTCCAGGTCGATGCCGGATGGCGCATACGTCGATCCTGCCGATGCGCTTGCCGGCGACACGATCGATCGCGATGCGCGGCTCGTGGCACGCGCGGTGGCGGATGACAAAGGGCCCATCATGATGCTGCTGGCCGCGCTGGACAGCCTGGCCGAAGAGGCACGCGGCACGTCGGTGCATCTCAAGGTGCTGCTCGACAGCGAAGAAGAGATCGGCGCGCCCAACCTCGGGACGGTGGTGTCGGCCAATCGCGAGGCCCTGAAGGCTGACGCGATGCTGGTACTCGACGGCTCGATGCACGCCAGCAATCGCCCCACCATGATCCTCGGCAATCGCGGCGCGTTCATGACCACGCTGACCGTATTCGGCCCCCGCCGCGACCTGCATAGCGGCCAGTTCGGCAACTACGCGGCGAACCCCGTGTTCCGACTGGCAATGTTGCTGGCATCGATGAAGGACGACGATGGCAGGGTGCGGGTGGACGGGTTCTACGACGGCATTGCGTTGACCGATGCCGACCGCCGCCAGTTCGAAGCCGTGCCGGACGACGACGGTGTCTTGCGCGCGCGTGCCGGTATCGCGCAGCCGGAACGCGTGGGCGGGACCTACCAGGAAGCGCTGCAGTACCCGACGCTCAACGTGGTGGGCGTCGCCGCCGCTCAGGTCGGCGCGGCGGCGCGCACCATCATTCCCGCGCAAGCCACGGCATCGTTCGATGTCCGCACTGTGCCGGAGACAGACCCGGAAAGGCTGTTCGGACTGCTGCGCGCGCACGTCCTGGCGCAAGGCTTCCACCTCATCGAGGGCGAGCCCACCGAGGACGATCGCCGCCTGTACCCGAAGCTGGCGCGCCTGGTGCAGCCACGCTTCAACGGCATGGCCCATGCGGTGCGTACCCCGGCCGACGAGCCCGTGTGCCGCTGGGTGGAAGGCGCACTGGTCGCGGCGCATGGCGAAGCGCCGGTCTGCATCCGCATGATGGGCGGCTCGGTTCCCACCGGCATCGCGGTGCGCGAACTCGGCATCCCGTGCGTGCTGTTGCCGCTGGTCAACGCCGACAACAACCAGCACAGCCACGACGAGAACCTGCGCCTGGGCAACTACATCGACGGCATCCGCACGCTGCGTCAATTGCTGACCCGTCCGTTCTAGCGCTTGCGCGTCTGCGGCGCCGCTTCGGGCGGATGGCCCCGGATAAAGTCGAACAGCGCGGCCGCCGCCGTGGAGAAATTGCGCGGCTCGCGCGTGACCAGGTAGATGTCCCGCGTCAGGCTGCGGTCCAGCGGAATCGCAACCTGATCACGCAGAGCCAGTGCCTGCAACGCCAGGTTGGGAGCGACGCTGATGCCCACGCCAGCGCGCACCATGCCCAGCATCGTATGCAGGTGCTCGACTTCGTGCACGACATTCAGCTGCGCGGGCGCGATCCTGGCGGCGAGCCGCGCCGTGGCGACGCTGCCACGCGGTGCGGCAATGAAKGGATAGGGCAGCAGGTCGTTTGGCTTGAGCGTGCGGCGCGTGGCGAGGGGATGTCCCTTGGGGCAGATCACCGAGAAGCGGTCCGCGTGGAAATGCGCGAGCCGCATGCCGGGCAACATGGACTCCGCCGGTGTCGCGATGGCGAAGTCCGCGTCGCCGTCGCGCGCGGCGGCGATCGCTTCGCGCGAGAACTCGTCCCGCAGCACCACGCTGATGTTCGGGTGCAGGCGCGCGAATGACTGCAGGATGTCCGGAAACCAGCCGCCGGCAAGGCTCGGTATCACGGCAACCGTGGTCCGTCCGCGCTTGAGCGAAGCATGGTCGCGCACGCTGCCGACCGCATCGTTGATCTCCGCCAGCAGCCGGGCCGCGTGTTCGGCAAAGAGCTTGCCTTCCGGTGTCAGCGCGATGGTACGCGTGGAGCGGTCGAACAGCTTCGCACCGACGTGGTTTTCCAGGGCCGCGATCAGGGCGCTGAAGGCCGGCTGCGAGAGCGCCAGCACACTGGCGGCGCGCGTGAAGTTGCGCGCTTCCATCAAGGCCAGGAAGGCGCGCAGGTCGCGCGTGGAGATGTCCATATTGGGGGTCGGTAAGCAAAGTCCTGTGTCGCGTTCAGCGCTGGGCTGCCGTCACGGCGGACAGGGGACGAGATGCCCTGGTCGCCGCTGAAGCGCGCCTCATGCAACAGCGGTGCAGGCACTATAGCGGATGCCAAATAATGGCTATCGTACAGCATGGAATACGCCGCAACGCGGCKATGGCGACATGCTGTTTCCCTGCGCCCGGCACCGGCCACGCCGTATTGCCTCCGCGGCGATGCGCCCGGACGAACKGCAAGCCAGCGCTATCCGTTCGATCCCGGGCGTACCTGCGTTGCGGCACTCAGAAGATCGTGCGGATACCCAGCGAAATCCCCATCTGGCCGCTCGCGCCMGGCGTCTTGTAATAKGTCTGCGAGGTGGCCGGCAGGTAGCCCACCGACTGGCCGTTCGGCAGGTAGGCGATGTTGTCCCAGTTCAGCGAGGCATTGCGCGCATAGATGACGGCGGCGTAGAAATCAGTGCGCTTCGAGAGGTTGTAGTCGGCCATGGCGAGATACTGCTGCGGATTGGCCGGATTGACCTTCACGCCGCCGATGGTAGCGTGCTTGATGTCGTCGTAGTAGTAGGCCAGTGTCAGCCGCAGCGCGGCGGTGGCCTCCCAGTTCAGGCCCAGCCAGTACATGTCGTCGCGGTGCGGCAGCAGCGTGAAGCCGCCCGTGCCTGGCGCCACCGAGTTGCCCCAGCGATAGCCGCCCGTCAGCTTGACCTTGCCGATCTGGTAGCTGGCGCCGACGGCGGCGCGCATGTCGCGGCCGTACTCGCTGGCCCCGGAGGCGCCGCTGGCTTGCGCCTGGTTGAGCGTCTTGACTTCATCGTAGGCCACGCCCAGCGCGAAGGCTTCGGCCGAATAGGACAGCCCGATGCCATATGCCGAGCCCGCCGTGGCCGAGCCCGCGCGCTCGCCGAAGGACCAGTGCGTATTGAGCGCCACCGGGCCGAACTGGCCTTGGTACTGCACCATATTGCTCTCGCGGAAATTCGGCCCCGCGAAGCCAACCACCGGCTCGAACTCCGGCGCGTACGCGGCGGGCATGAAGTTGGCCATCGTCAGGAAGGACGAAGTGTACTGGCGCCCGAAGCTGACGCGGCCATAGGCGTTCTTGAGTCCGACATAGGCCTGGCGACCGAACATCAGCCCGCCGCCGAGCTGCCCGTTGTCGGTATTGAACTGGTTCTCCAGCACAAACAGGCTCTGCAGGCCGCCACCMAGGTCTTCCACGCCGCGCAGGCCGAAACGCGATTGCGCGATGCCGGCCGAACTCATCAACACCTGCGAGCCGCTGCCGGGTGCCAGCACGCCGCCGCTCACATTCTGCGCATGATTCACGTATTGCAGGCCCGCGGTCACCACGCCATACAGCGTCACCGACGACTGCGCATAAGCTCCCTGCGCCAGCAGGCCGGCGCAGGCCGCACCGGACAATATCTTCTTCTTCATCATTGCTACCCCGTTCTGCTTCGTGAATGAAATCCTGGCCGGCCCGCGGGCTGTTCCTGCCAGGCAGGTTGCGATTAATCTCTCGCATTAGTTGTAATACCCGAGATTAAACTCGGCAGAACGGGTTCGGACATCTGGGGATTACCCCAGCCTCGTCCCTGAGCAGGGCCGGTACCCGGCGCCGCCTGCCGAGGACAGGGCCCAACCGGCGCACGCCGGCTTCCACTAGGGATAATTCCCGAGATTAATCTCTGAGATTATTGCTATGCTCATCGGCAACGACACACAGAGAACAGGAGGCAGGAGACATGCAGGACATCAAGAACCGGGCAGACGCCCTGATCACCGGCACGGGCTGCGAGGCCATCGCCGACGGCGTATGGCTGCTGCACGGGCAGGGCCAGTCTTTTGTTGCCGATATCGGGGGCGCGCTGCTGCTGGTGGACGCGGGGCCCGGCGGCAAGGTCACGCGCGGCATGATCTCGGCGCTGCGCGAGCACACCGCCCTGCCCCTGGCCGCCATCTGCTTCAGCCATGGGCACCTCGGCTACAACGCCGGCCTGTCCGAATGGCTGGCTCACGCGGCGCAGCGCGCGGACCCGCCGCCGCGCGTGATCGCGCATGCCAATGTGCCGGCGCGCCGCGCGCGCTACCTGGAGACCATGGGCTTGCAGGAACGCATGGCGGAGATCCAGTTTCGCCACCCGGCGGGCGCGCTGGCCGGGCGCCTGGTCAGCCCCGCGCCAGGCGAGACCTTTACCGATTCTCTCGTGCTCGGCAGCGGCCCGCGGCGCGTGGAGATCCTGTGGGCGCCGTCGGAAACCGACGACGCGGTTGCTGTCTGGCTGCCGGAGCAGCGGCTGCTGTACGGTGGCCCCGCCGTGATCGACTCCATCCCGAATATCGGCACGCCATTGCGCACCCTGCGCGATACCGTGCGCTGGGCCGACACGCTGGAGCGGCTGGCCGCGCTGGCGCCGCGCACGGTGATCCGCGAGTTCGGCGCCGCGCTCGAAGGCGAGGCACAGTGCCGGCAGGTGCTGACACAGACGGCGCGCGCGCTACGCTGGCTGCGTGCCGAGGTGGTCAGGTTGATGAATGAGGGCTGCGGGGAGCGCGAAGTCCTCGCCAGGCTCGAGCTGCCGCCCGAACTGTTCGAGCAGCCGTGGATGCGCCCCGCCTACGGCGACCCGAGCTATATCGCGCGCGACATCTATCGCTCCGAGAACGGCTGGTGGGACCGCAATCCGACCTCGCTGCACCCGTGCGCGCCCGACCGCGCCGCCGCGGAGATCGCCGCCGCCGTGACGGATCATGATGCGCTGATCCGACATGCCGAGTCGCTGGCCGCGCGCGGCGAGACCCAGCTGGCGCTGCACGTGATCGACGTGCTGGCCACCGCCGACGGCGACTCGCCCACGCTGGCGCGTGCCCGCGCATGCAAGGCTGCCCTGCTGCGCCAGCGCGCCTCGCAGGTGCGCAGCTACGTGTCGCGCAGCCTCTATACGGCCGCTGCCGGCGCGATCGAACAAGGTGGCCGCAACGCCCTGGGCATCCGCTGATGCCCGCCGCCGCCTCGGACACCACCGCAATGGAGACAGACATGCKAAACCCCGACCGACGCCGGACACTACGCCACGCCGGCTGCCTTGCCGTGGCGATCCTGGCCGCCGCCGGTAGCCTGGCCCCGCTCCAGGCGGCCCGTGCGCAAGCCCCCTGGCCCGCGCACCCGATCCGCCTGGTGGTGCCCTCCTCCGCCGGCAGCGGCACCGACCTGTTMGCCCGCCTGCTGGCCGAGCGCCTGGGCAAGGCGCTCGGCCAGACCGTMGTGGTGGACAACAAGGCMGGCGCCACCGGCATGATCGGCAACGACACGGTGGCCAAGGCCAGGCCGGATGGCTACACGCTGCTGTTTACCTTTGCGGCCTCCGTGGTCATCAACCAGACCTTGCAGCCGAAGTTGCCCTACGACGCGCTGCGCGATCTCGTGCCGGTGGCCCAGGTCGGCGCCGGCGGCAATTTCCTGGTGGTGTCGCCGGACTTCCCCGCGCGCGACCTGAAAGAGTTCGTCACCTATATGAAAGCCCACCCGGACGCCTATGACTACGCGTCCTGGGGCGTGGGATCGGGCGGCCACCTGACCATGGAATCGCTCAAGATGCAGACCGGCATCAAGCTGCGCCACGTGCCCTACAAGACCGTGCCGCAGATCCTGAACGACCTGCAGGGCGGCATCATCAAGGTGGCCTTCGTCGACTCGTCCTCGCCGCTGCAACTGATCCGCGCCGGCAAGATCCGGCCGCTGGCCCTCAGCGGCACCCACCGCGGGCCCGCGCTGCCCGGGCTGGCCACCATGACCGAGCAGGGCGTGCCGTTCGATACGGATAGCTGGTACGGCATGTTCGCGCCGGCCGGCACCCCGGCGCCGATCGTGCAGCGGCTCAATGCGGAAGTGAACCGCATGCTCGGCGACCCGGCCATGCGCGAGCGCTTCCGCCAGCTGAACCTGGCGCAGATGCCGGCCAAGAGCAGCGAGCAGTTCGCGCAGACCGTGCGCAGCGACATCCAGGCCTGGGGCGAAGTGATCCGCGTCAACCGGATCAGCGCYGAGTAGGCGCTGGCGGACTGAGGCCGCCGCACCGGCTGCCGCGCTAGACGCGGAAGTCCGCCGCCATGTCGGCGTCGGTGCGCGCCTCCAGCCGGCCGGAGCGGCATGCGTTGACGAAGATCTCGAAGTCGCGCTCGACCTGGTCGGCGTAGGCGTTGGAATAGGCCACCAGGGCATCGGCCATGGCGTCGCTGCTGCCGAGGTAGCCGCTGATCTCKATCGCACTGCCGCTGGCCTTGGCGTGGGCGCGCGCCAGCACCCACCCGCACAGCGCCGCATAACCTCCCAGCGTGTCGACATCCATCAGCTCTATCTCCGGCGACAGCTTCATGTCGCGCAGCTGGCGCAGGTAGAAATGGCGGCCGAACGGACCGTCGTTCCAGCCCAGGAAGACATCGCTGGCGGCCTGCATCAGCCTTTGTCCCTCCACCACGCGCCGGCCCTCGTGCGCGACCGGCGCCGACTTGAAGAAGCGCGCCACCACCGACTGCGTGGCCTGCTTGCTCTGCAGGAACAGCGGCTTGCCGTGGTTGTCGATCATCAGCACGACCAGGCAGCGCGTGCCGACGCTGCCCACCCCGACCACCTTGAAAGCCACGTCGTGCCGGGTGAAATGGCTAAGCAGCTGGCGCCGGTCCGGCGACAGCGTGGACATGTACGCATCGAAGGCTTTGTCCATGGCCTTGTTGACATCGGTGACCTTCATCCAGTTGTCCTCGGGCGAGAACAGCGTGTTCTTGCCCTGGACATGGAATACCGCGGGCGGCGCGTCGCGAATGATCCAGCGCTCCCCCACGCGCTCGGCCAGCTTGGACAGCAGCGCTTCGCTGGTGCGCTCGGCGGCGCGTTCCATGCCGCGCTCCAGGCGCTTGCGTACCTGCGGCGCCTGCGTCTGCGCCATCAGCCGCTCGAAGGTGATGCACTCATACCAGGTGTCCAGGATGCCCATGCCGGCATACTCGGCCATGTGCTCCTGGTAGCTGCGGACCGCGCGGTAGACCAGCTCTTCGGCCACGCCCCGCTTGTGGCGCAGATGCCTGGCCGCCACCACGAAACTGCCGGCGAGCCGCTTCAGGTCCCATTCCCACGGGCCGGGACTGGTCTCGTCGAAATCGTTGAGGTCGAACATCAGCGACCGCTCCGGGCTGGCGAAACCGCCGAAGTTGGCCAGGTGGCAGTCGCCGCAGATCTGGATCGTCAGGCCCGAATTGGGCGTGCCCGCCAGGTCGTGCGCCTGCAGGATGGCGCTGCCGCGGTAGAACGCGAACGGCGATTCGATCATGCGCCCGTAGCGCAGCGGCACCAGCCGCTCGACGCGGCCTGCGCTGTTGATCTCCAGCAGTTCCACGGGATCCCGGTCCACGTTGCCGATCGCGGCGTGGGAGCGCCGCGGCACGTGCTTGCGGGTAATCCTGCCGCTTTCGCGGCGGCCATCGGACTCGGCAGGTGTTTCCACGTTCGGCTCCGCTGCGCCCTGCGGCGGGCGCCCACGCCTCAGGACTTGGGCGAACTGACGGTGATCGAGACGATCTGGCGATAGACGATCTTGGCGAGCCGGCCCGCCTGGATCTTGCTAAGGTCGATGTTGGGATCGCGCACGGCCACGGTACGCAGTGTCTCTTGCGGACCGCGGAACGTGATGGTGCGGTTCTTGGCATCGACCTTGGTGACCTGCGCAGTGACCGTGGTGGTGATCTCGCGCGCGAAGCCGGGCTTGTCGCCTTCGCCGGCGCGCGCGGTACGCTCCACCGTTTCCGTCATCGGGGTGTCCTTGCTGTCGATCGGCTCAAGCCCCGTCACCAACACGGCCTGCCGCGCCAGCGTGACGATATCGCCCTTGCGGACCTGCTTGAAGTTCTTGACTTCGTCCCCGCCGATCAGTTCGACCACGTTGCCGCGCGGACCCTGCACCAGCACCGCCTTGGTATCCGGATCGATGGCGACGATGCKCCCCGATATCACGGCCTCCTCGGCAATGCCCACGGCCTTCGGCGGCGCAGCGTGAACCGCGGATGCGAACGCCATGGCGGCGCCGAAGCCGAGCGCGGAGAGGGAATGGGAGAACAGGCGGCGTGTTGGCATGGGTTTTCCTGGTCTTGTTTCTGAAGGTCTGCGAAAGGAGGATATGCAACGCCGGCGGCACGCAAGACTTGGCTGGGGCTTTGGCGGCGCATCAGCTTCAACATAGCGCGCAATGCGGGCCCACGGCATGCCGCTTGAAAGATTTCATATCGGGCACCGAGAAAATAAAGTGACGGGGAAACGGTATCGCCGCGCTAGTCGGCCATGCTCCGCCGCCCGCCCACGAACCAGTTGTAGTAAGGGTTGCCCGGGTCCGCGCGCATGACTTCGCGGATATCCTGCAGCCACTGCTCGCGGTCGCCCCGGTAGGCATTGAGGCCCGCGCCATAGAAGGTCATGAGATTCTGCCGCTCGGTCGCGATGGCGCGGCGCAGGCCGTCGTCCGCGCCGCGCAGCGGCGGCTCCGTACGCAGCGCCAGCAGATGCTCCAGCACCAGCGGGAAGTCCGTGCGCCGCACCCACGGCGCGTATTCGATACGCGGGCGGTCGTCGGTCACCGGGCGGGCGTCGCCCGCGTATTGCTCCAGCCCCTCGCGGCCGGTCACCCAGGTGGCCAGCAGCGCCGCTGGCGAGGCGATGCCCACCGCGCGCAGCGCGGCGCCCACGTCGGGCTGCGCGAAGCGCGCKGCGATGCGCGCGGCATCCAGCTCGATGGGCGCGGGCGATCCCACCAGCATCATCTCGTGCAACTCGGTGGTCCACAGCGTGGCGTAGGGAAAGGCATCGAGGAAGCTGCGCACCAGGGCCCGGGTGTCTTCGTCGTTCTGCGTGGGCAACGGCAGCCACTGGGCGACCAGGCCGGCKGGCTGCAGCCGCGCGGCGGCAAGCCGGTAGAAATCCGTCGAATAGAGGTTGACCACGCCGGCGGCCGACGGCGGCGGCGGCTCCAGCGTGATGAGGTCGTAGCGTTGCTGGCTTTGCAGCAGTTCGCGCCGGCCGTCGCGCAAGCGGATMTGCACGCGCGCATCGGCGCTGACGCCGTAGTTGCCGGCGAACTGCGGCACCGCGCGCGCCACCGCCGGCAGCAGTTCGGCCACCACGCGCTGCTCCAGGCCGGGATAGGCCAGCATGGCACCGGCCGTGATGCCGGTGCCCAGGCCGATCACCAGCGCCGAGCGYGGCGTCTCGCGGTGGATAAGCAGCGGCAGCAGCGTCTGCAGCCGCATATAGCGCAGCGAGGTCATGGTGTCGCCGGAATTGGACACGCCCTGGATATACAGCCGCTTGAAGCGCTTCTGCCCGAAGGCTTGTTCCACCACGGCCACGGTGGCGCCGCGGCTTTCCTCGTAGAACACCAGCTCGCCKCCKCGCGCGCGGGTCAGCAGCACGGCCAGCCGGTCGGGCGGCGCCAGCAGCGCGACGCCCAACGCCAGCACGGCCAGCAGCGCGCCGMCCCAGCGCGCCGGCCTGCCCACGCCCTGCCCCATCAGCACGGCCGCCAGCGCCACCGCGCACGCCGACACGGCCAGCGCCGCCAGCGCGTGCACCAGCCCCAGCGCCGGTACCAGCACGAAACCCGCGATGGCACTGCCGGCGATGCCGCCCACGGTGTTGAGGGCGACCACCGCGCCCACATCCCGCCCCATCCGGCTGCTGTCCACGGCGATGCGCAGCATCAGCGGAAAGGCCGCGCCGAGCAGCAGCGTCGGCACGAACACCACGCTTAGCGCCGCCACCGCGAAGCGCGCGCACATGGCGACAAKCTGGCTGCCGCCCGCCGCCACCATCCATGCCGACGCCAGCGCCTGCCAGCGCAGCAGCCAGTCGCCCAGCCACACGATCTCCAGCAGCGCCGCCAGACCGGCACCGGCGATCAGCAAGGCGAACAGGCCCCATGGATCGCGCACGCGGTCGGCGCGGCGCGCCATCAGCGCGCTGCCGGCGACCAGGCCGCACAGGTAGGTGGCCAGCACCACGCTGAAGGCAAAACTGCGGGTGCTGATGAATTGCACGATGGCCTGCGACCACACCACCTCGTAGCCCAGCGCGATGCCGCCGGCAATGGCGTAGAGGCCCAGCGCCAGGCGCCGCCCGGGCACGGGCGGCACCGCCGCCGGCGCGGGCAGGCCCGGCGCCTGCGGCGCACGGTAGCGCCGCGCMAGCACCAGCGCCGCGCAGCCGGCCACGCCGTTGAGCGCCGCCGCCGCGCAGGCGCTGCCGAGCACGCCCAGCCACGGCACCAGCGCAAAGCCCGCCAGCAAGGTGCCGGCGATGGCGCCGGCGGTATTGGCCG
>NZ_JBFTLQ010000078.1:0-54354 GCF_056396525.1 Cupriavidus sp. 05T41 | reverse complement strand
GCGGTAGACCATGCTCGTCGGGTTAAGTAACACTTCGCCCAGAGAAACAGTGGGGAACATGCGCGGAAGGCCGCCCGCGGCCAGCACCCCACGCGAAACCG
Organism: Cupriavidus sp. 05T41; assembly: GCF_056396525.1. NCBI lineage: Bacteria > Pseudomonadati > Pseudomonadota > Betaproteobacteria > Burkholderiales > Burkholderiaceae > Cupriavidus > Cupriavidus sp. 05T41. The sequence goes on along the minus strand of NZ_JBFTLQ010000078.1, from coordinate 54,253 downwards.
CTTCCACCAGTTGCGGCATGTAGCGGTGGCAGTTGTTGAAATCGCTAGGGGAAGCTGCGATGCCGATTACGGGTCGCGAGAGCAGCTCTCCAGAAATGCCCATCGAGTGCGCCATCGAGCGGCGCAGGTAACGCGCGAAGTCACGGTCACCGTAGTTCGTCAGTCCATTGTCGAGGCCAAGCGGTTCAGCCATGTTGGTTCTCCATGTGGGGTGCTGCGGCGCCGAACTGCACKGCCAGCATGTCTTCAAAGAATCGGGTCATTGCGCCCTTGTCGCTGGTACCGTGGCCGGCCAGAAGGCTTATTTGATAGGTCGCGGTCGCGGCAGCAAGGACCGGCATGGGGATGCAGTGGCGCGCACCAAGCTCGGCGGCGCTAACCAGGTCCTTGTAGGCGGCCTTGAGCGGATAGCCGTCGCTGAAGTGGCGTGCCAGGATGCGCGGCAGGAAGAATTCCGAGGCGTAGCTGCGCCCCGTGCCGCTGTTGATGACTGATGCAATCTTCTCCGGGTCAAGTCCCATCTTTCGCGACATGGGCAGGATCTCTGCGAGCGCGGCACAGTTGATATCAAACAGCAACTGATTGACGAGTTTCGTCAGCTGTCCGCTGCCTGCGTCACCCATGTACAGAATGTTGTTGCCCATACGTTCGAGCCACGGCCTGACCGTTTCGAATGTCTCTTCGGCGCCGCCGCACATGACAGTCAGCGTTCCTGCTTCCGCGCGCGATTGCATACCCGACACCGGCGCATCCAGKAACGCGATGCCGGCAGCCGAAAGACGAGCATGGATGTCCATCGTGGCACCGTGCTCCATGGTGCTKGTATCGACGACGATAGACCCCGGGCGAAGCAGCGATGCCAAACCGCCCTCGCCGAACAGCACATCGAGTACTGATGCCGTGCCTGGCAGGCTCAGGAACACGATATGCGCGTCGGTCAATCCGGCGAGGTCTTCAGTCGTCGTAGCTCCCGCCGCCCGCAATTCCGGATAGGCGTCTTGCAGCTTCGACGCGACCAGCAGGTCCGTGTCGGCATGAATAAGGTTCAGCGCCATTGGCTTGCCCATCTGGCCAAGGCCAACGAAGCCAACGATAGTGCGGTCGGACTTTGCGCCAGTCATGCGTCGGCCCTCTCGGAGATTTCAATCAAATTGAGGTCGGGGTCGCGCAGGTAGATCGAGCGAATGCGGTAGTTGGCCCCGGTGCGGGCCACTGGCCCTTCGATGATGTGAGCGCCGCGGGCATTCAGTTGCGCGATGACTTCATCCAGCGCAATCGCCGCGATAAAGCAGAGGTCCAGCGCGCCAGGCACGGGAAGATGGGCCTTCGGCTCGAATTCCTTGCCCCTCACATGCAGATTGATTTTCTGCTCGCCGAACTTGAAGGCTTTGCGGCCTTCTCCGAATGTCTCGAGTGTCATTCCCAGCAGGCCAACGTAGAAGTCTACGCATGCCTGCTCGTTGCTCGTGGTCAGTACGAGATGGTCCAAATGGTGAATCACGGGAGTCTCCTTCTTGCAATTCCGCGAATGAAGCGAATGTATGCGCGCTGGGCGATTGGGCGGAATTCCTAATTTCACATGCATCCTTCGCGTTTTGCGAAGGATGCATGTGCGMTTTCYTGCTAGGATGTGTCCATGTCACAGGACTTCATCAACCCCGCCCGCGTCGATTTCGTCACATTGCGTCTCTTCTGCGCCGTAGCTCAGACCGGCAGCATCACGAAGGGGGCTGAGCGGTGCAATTTGGCGCTCTCGGCTGCGAGCCGCCGCATTTCCGATTTCGAAGCGGCGTCCAAGGCCGTTCTCATGGAGAGAACGGTGCACGGGATACGCCTGACGCCGGCCGGACATGTCGCTCTCCAGCATGCGATGCGACTGTTCCAAGGGTTCGAGCTGTTTAGCAATGAGCTAAGCGAATATTCGAGCGGGTCGCGGGGACACGTCCGGCTATGGGCAAACATGTCTGCCTTGGTCGAATTTCTGCCTTCCGCGTTGGAAAGCTTTCTCCATCTCTACCCGGACACCCGCGTCGAKGTGGAAGAGCAGCTTAGTGGAGACATCGTTCGCGCCTTGGTAGAAGGATTGGCCGACGTGGGAATATTCGTCGAKGGCGCGCCGACACACGGGCTGAACGTGCTTCCGTATCGGACGGACCGTCTGGTCGTCCTTTGCTCCAAGACCCACCCCCTGGCAGCAGTCGACAAAGTCGACTTCCGGAGTTGCCTGTCGTATGACTTTGTCGGCCTGAATCGCGGAAGCTCATTGCTGAACACAATTTCCAGCGCCGCCCACGACATCGGCTTCCCTTTGCGGCTGCGAGTCCAGGTGCGCAGCTTCGACGCGATGTCGGAAATGATTGCCTCGAATCTGGGCATTGGTGTACTGCCGCTCGGAGTTTGCTTCCGGAAGCTGGAGCCTATGGGCTTGAAAGCCATTTGGCTCGAGGATGCCTGGGCAGAAAGACGCCTTCTGATCGCCACGAGCGCTGCCCGCGCGCCTTCCGGCTCGGCCGCACTCCTGGTCGAGCATCTAAGCAAGTCGCCAGATTAAGTGCCCCCGCACCTGCCCGGCGCCCCTCTGGTACGGTGGCAAGAGGCCCCCATTGCGAAGCATTTGGGGGCCGACGAACAGGCAACCTAGGGATACTGAAAGCACTGGACAATGAGGCGACGGTCTCCAGGTGCCATGGAAGCGCCCTGATTGTCGAGAGCTCGGGAGGCGAACTGAACAGCTCCMTTTCTTCACCGCTAAATCAGTACAGGCCGTGAGGCTCAAGCACCTTGCGAAGCCACTCCTGCTCCCTCACGCCGCCCGCGATTTCTGCCATGATTTTCCGCTCGTTCTTCGCGGTGAGGGCGACTGCATCCAGCAGAGCGCTTGCCTGAGACACCGGKAATGAGACTACGCCATCCTCATCTCCAACAACGACGTCGCCTGGAGAGACAATCTGGCCCCCAATCGTCACTGGCGCGTTCATGGACCCCGGTCCMATCTTGTAGGGCCCTCGATGGCTGACACCCCTCGCGTAACACGGGAAATCTGCGTCATGGAACGCGGCCGTGTCGCGGATGGCGCCGTCCAGGACAAAGCCGGCGCAGCCCCGCGCCGCCGCGTATTGCATGATGAGCTCGCCCACAAGGGCGTTCGTACAATCACCGCCGCCGTCGACAACCAGAACGTGGCCGGGTTGCAACTCCATCAAGGCCTTGTAAATCAGGAGATTGTCACCCGGTCGAGCCTTTACCGTGATGGCCGTACCGACAAGCTTGCGGCTGCGGTTGTATCGCTTCAGGCCTGTTACGCCGGACAACCGCTGCAGGTTGTCGCTGATGTGCGGCGTGACCACGTTCCGGAAAGCCTCGATAACTTCGGCAGGCGCGAGGTCTGGAACGGGATTGATTACTAGGTTGGACGTTGCCACTGGCATCTCCTGGAAAGGTCGCGGTGATGTGCGAACTCTCCGGCAACGCCTCACTTCTGTAAATTCCAAATACCGGATGGATTCGATACGCTAAACCTATGGTTAGTCTGGTGGCCCCTATCCCGCCTGGCGTGGCTGGATTAACTTCGACGCAGCCACTTTCCCACTCGAAAGGATGTCGATGGCGGCTTCAACGGCAGGGCTMTGCCTGCTCTTCGACCAGGCCATCGCGGTGGTGACGACATTGACGGCCTCCTTTAACGGACGAACAACAACGCTCTCGGGTGCGGCCTTCTTCATAGACGATGGCACGAGCGCAATACCTTGCCCACAGCCAACAAACGCCACCTGAGTAGCAACGGTTCGTACTTCGTGGAGTATGCGCGGCGAAAAACCCGCGGCGCKGCAAGTTGCGATGATACTGTCGAAGTACGTCGGACTGACAGCACGAGAAAAGATGACGAATGGCTCCTCGGAGAGGCTCGCGAGACGAACCCTGGGCAGGTCCGCGAGCCTGTGGGTCTTCGGTAGAGCAACGGCGAGTCGGTCTTGTTTCAGCGGAACGGCGCCAATGGTTGACCCCAAGTCGCCTTCGAGTCGCGCGAAGGCCAAGTCGATGTCGCCCCTCTCCAGCGCTGGCACCGCGTCGACGCTGTCGATCTCCCTGACTGAGACGGTCAACTGAGGAAATCTCTTCCCCAGTGCGTCAATCAAGCCGGGCAACGTATCGACCAGCGCCGACGAGATCGCGCCAATCGTTAGCACACCCGTGCTGCCGGCAATTGCTTCCTGCACTGCGAGTTCGAGACGGTCCAGTTGCTCTGCGAACTTGCGTACCGCGGGGAGGATTGCCGCCCCAACCGGAGTCAGGGACGCTCCCTTCCTGCCGCGCTCGAAGAGCTTCACTTTAAGCGCCTGTTCCAACACCTGAATCTGCTCCGTCAGCGGCGGCTGGGACATTCCAAGCCGCTTCGCGGCACGCCCGAAATTCCCTTCTTCAGCCACCGCGAGGAACAGATAGAGATGCCGGACAAGCCTGAAGTTAATCATGACGATTGATAGGTTTGGCGTATCGAAAGGTTACTGGATTCGGAATTTACATTCACAACTCTAGCGCCGACAGTATGAACATGGCAACCCCACACACCCTCTCCTCATGAGTACACCTTCACTGCTGGACCGCCTGGCATCGCTCGACACCAATACGGTTTCGGACGCCCTCGACTTCCTCAATCTCCCTGGTGCAACCTTTGGCATTCGCCCGCTTTGGGACTGCCCCAAGATTGTGGGTCGCGCGAGCACCATACAACTTGGCCCCAAGACCGATGCAAAACCGACCGCGCATCTCATCACGCCGGTAGTCGCCCAGATTCAGACTGATGATCGCATTCTGGTAATCGCCGGCGGCATCGATGGCATCTCTTGCTGGGGTGACATCCTCGCCAACGCCGCGGCAGCAAAGCGGGTGCGAGGCTCCGTTATCGACGGCGTGAGCCGCGATATCGAAGGCAGCGAATCCATCGGGTATCCCGTGTTCGGCCGCGGCGTCACGATGATCAGCGCCCGAAACCGCGTGGTGCAGGTCGACGCCGGCAAGCCCGTCGAGTTTGCGGGTGTGGTCGTCAACGAGGACGACTATGTCATCGCAGACCGTTGCGGCACCGTCTTCGTCCCCGCGAGCCGAATTGAGGAAGTGCTCGACCTGGGAGAGCGTATCGCGCGTCGCCAGGACGGCATGGTGCAGGCAGTGCGCGCTGGACGCTCCGTCGAAGAAGTCATGCACGACAAGGAATTCGAAGCCATCAACAGCAAGGAGGCAAAATGACTGACAAGGATCTGGTATCCCTTTTCGAGGGCCTGGACACCCCTGGCGTGTCMGATGCGATGGACCGGCTTGGTCTGCCCGGTCAGTGCCTGGATATTGCGCCGCTGGACAACTACCGCAAGCCTGTGGTCGGCCCGGCTTTCACGGTCAAGTACGTGTCCGCCAGTACCCCTCCCGGCACCGTCGGCGACTTCATTGACGATGTGAACCCCGGCGACGTCATTGTCATCGACAATGACGGCCGCACAGACTGCACAGTCTGGGGCGACATCATGACGCAGTACGCGGGGGCACGCGGCATCGCCGGGACGGTGATTGACGGTGTCTGTCGAGACGTGACGAAAGCTCTCGGCGACGGCTACCCGCTCTTTACGCGCGGCCGGTTCATGCGCACCGGCAAGGACCGCGTGCAGGTCGATTCCGTGAACACACCGATTTCGGTGGGCACTGCCCGCGTCTGCGCTCGCGATATCGTTGTAGCGGATGCCAACGGCGTCGTCGTCATTCCGCGTKAGCGCGCCAAGGAAGTCGCGGAACTAGCACGCAAGATTGAAGATGTGGAATCGCAGATTCGCGAGCACATTGCCAACGGCAAGACACTGGGTGAAGCGCGCGAAGCCCTTGGCTACCATACCTTGCAGAGGAAGGCGTGATGGCAGCCGAACAGCAGCGTTTGAACGTCAATCTTGCCAACGCCCAGCCGTCGGCCACCTACCGCATGATGGACCGCGTCGCAGCAAAGCGCGCGACCKGTGCAAAGATTATTTCCCTGTGTGCGGGAGAGCCCGATTTCGACACGCCGGGTCACATTTGTGAGGCGGCCATCGGCGCCATTCGCAGCGGCCATACTCGCTACACTCAGGTCGCGGGACTGCGCGCCTTGCGGGAAGCCATCGCCGAGAAGTTCAAACGCGAGAACKGCCTCGATACAAGCTGGCAGGACACCATCGTCTGCTCGGGCGGCAAGCAGGTCATCTATAACGCCCTGGCCGCCACGTTGAACACCGGCGACGAGGTCATCGTCCCTGCGCCCTATTGGGTGAGCTATCCCGAGATGGTTCAGCTGTGTGGGGCCACGCCGGTGGTCGTACAGTGTGGCGCCGAGGTAGGCTTCAAGCTGACGCCTGCCGCGTTGGGCAAAGCCATCACGCCGCGCACTCGTTGGCTGATTCTCAATTCCCCATCGAACCCGACCGGTGCCGTCTACTCGCAAGCAGAGTTGGCAGGGCTGGCCGAAGTACTGCTGGCCCATCCCCACGTGCTCATACTGTCGGATGACATCTACGAGCATCTCACCTTCGATGGCGCGCAGTTCCATACCATGGCTCAGGTGGAACCGCGCCTCAAGGACAGKACGCTGACCATGAACGGCGTCTCCAAAGCCTATGCCATGACCGGCTGGCGCATCGGCTTTGGCACCGGGCCGGCCTGGCTGCTCGAGGCGATGGAGAAGCTGCAAGGACAGCAAACCTCTGGCGCCTCCTCAATCTCGCAGCATGCTGCTCTCGCCGCGTTGCAAGGCCCTCAGGATTTCATCTGCGACTCGAAGGCCGTATTTCAGGCGCGGCGAGACATGATGGTGCACCTGCTGAACAATACGCCGGGACTGAGTTGTGCCGTACCGGGCGGCGCATTCTATGCGTTTGCCTCGTGTGAAGGGCTGCTCCGCAAGACCACGCCCGCAGGCACGCTGCTTCGCACAGACGAGGATGTTGCGCTTGCACTGCTTGAGGAAGCGAACGTCGCCGTGGTACACGGCTCCGCATTCGGGCTCGGTCCATACATCCGCATCGCATACGCGCTGGACAACGATTCGCTGCGTAAGGCCTGCGAAGCCATTCGTCGGTTCTGCCTGTCTCTTGAGTGAGATTGGAAGTAGGGTCGGCAACATCACTGGCCCTACGTCGCGACACAACAATATGGCGCCACGGTCGATTGACACTTGTGGAATTCAGGATAACAGCATCCCAATGATAACGACGAACAGAAACACCCGGAAGGAAACTGTATCGATGGAGGTCGACGGCGTGGCGCTTAAAATCGCTGCCATCAGTCGTCCGGGTGAGCGCGCGCCTATCGTGTTCTTGCACGGGTTCGGGTCCACGAAGGAAGACTACGCAGACATCTCCATCAATCGTGCATTCGGTGGCCGTCCCTTCCTTGCCTATGATGCACCTGGCTGTGGAGAGACTGCCTGTGGCGACCTTCGCAAGGTGTGTATTCCCTTCCTGGTCGAGACGGCCAAAGCGATGCTCGCCCATGCAGGCATCGACCGCTTTCATTTGGTCGGGCACTCCATGGGTGKACTCACAGCGCTGATGCTTGCGCATGAGTTGCGCGACCGAGTATTGAGCTTTGTGGACATCGAGGGCAACGTCGCACCGGAAGACTGCTTCCTGAGCAGGCAGATTGTGGACTTCCCCGCCGATGACACTCAAGCGTTCTTCAACGACTTCATCGAACGAAACTGGCACTCCTCGCAGTACTCTTCGCCGCTTTACGCCGCAAGTCTGCGTCACAAGGTCCGTGCGCAGGCGGTGTCCGGCATCTTCACGTCGATGGTGCACCTGTCGGACCATGGCGACCTCATGGGCAAGTTCTTGTCGTTACCTTTCCCGAGGATGTTCATGTACGGTGAACAGAATAGTTATCTGACGTACTTGCCGCTCCTGGCCAAGTCCGGCGTMGAACTCGCGGAAATCAGCGATTGTGGCCACTTTCCGATGTACTCCAATCCGGTGGAKATGTGGCGACGCATCGATGCGTTCGTAACAAGTGCTGAGCGCCGCTGACGTCGCCGTAGCGCCGGAAGGTAGTTGCAGCGGCATGAAACCGGGCCTTGTACTCACATGAACACTCGCTTTCTTGAGAGCTTCATCCTTGTCGTGCAGTTAGGTAGCTTTCGCGCCGCTGCCGAAAAGCTCCACATCACCCAGGCCACGATTTCCAATCGTATTGCATCACTGGAGGAAGAAATCGGCGCCCGGGTTTTTTCCCGAGATGCGGGGGACTTGCGCCTGACGCCGGTAGGCATGCGGCTGATACCGCTTGGCGAGCGGGTTCTCGAGATGCAGAAGTACATCATGCAGCTCGGACAGTCGGACCAGAACGTGCTCGGCAGTGTTCGCATCGGTGCAATTGATACCGTGGTCCACACTTGGCTCGTGGGCTTCATCGAGCATCTCCAGTCATCCTATCCGGGAATTGAAGTCCAGCTGAGTTCTGAGTCCACCGACCGACTGAACAAGAGTCTTCGCGACGGGGATGTCGATATTGCCCTCCAGACCGACCAGCTGGCCGGAGATGGTGTCGTTAGCACGACCTGCCTCCCAATGCGGATGGGATGGGTTGGGCCTGGCAATAAAGGCGAGCGCAAGGTAGCCGTCCGGGAGCTGCTTACCCAACCAGTGGTCACAATGAGCCGTGGCTCTCAGCCTTACCTTGTGCTTAGGGACGTGTATCGGCGCGCTGGTGTGCCAATGGGAAAGGTGCATTGCGTTAATTCGATAGCTGCGCTTGCTCGACTGGTGCGATGCGGTTTTGGAAACGCATTAATACCACTGCCGCCGGTACGCGAGGAGGTTGTCAGGGGTGAGCTGCGGATTATCGAAACTGACATGCCGCTCCCGCCTCAGGGCCTGATTGTCAGCTATCTGGAAAGCCGCGAATCCGACGCCATCAAACTTGTCGCCGAATTGGCTTGYCAKGAAGCAGACCGATTTATGCGCTCAATGCCCGCATCATTCTCGCCGCATTGATGCGGACTCACCGATCCGCACGCAGCATTTCTTGGTTCCGGGAGCACCTTGAGCCCCTCCCAGGGATTACCCTAGCCCCCATATTCCGAATAAACCGAAGTCTTCCATGGCCAGATGAATAGGGATTACCCTCGCCACAAAAGCTCCAGAAGGCACTTGATGCACCAGAAATGCCCCATTTTCGATCGCCCTGGTGCACCAACCCTTAAGGGTCGAAAGAAAGTCTATTAGGTAGTCGAAAAAATTCCCGTTTGTGCCTCACTACGTCGTCTTAGTAGCATTCAAATTACCAAAACGAGMGAGGTGGGGAAATGACAGAGAATAGACTTGGCATGCTTTTTGTMGCATCGGATATTCGCCCTGAAGATGAAATAGATTTCAACGCCTGGTATGACCGGGAACATATTGAAGAGCKGGTCCGGATGGAAGGAGTTATCTCGGCGGCTCGTTATATTGCGGTAACTGGTCGTCCGAAATATCTGGGCCTGTATTGGGCGGAATCGATTTCAGTATTTTCTTCACCGGCATATTCCCATGCCTTCAAGAACCAGACTCCCTGGTCCATGAAGGTACTGCCGAAAATGCTCCTCCCAACGCGCCGGATTGGCGACGTTTCCGCAGACGTCGGTCAAGGCAGTGGAGGTTGGGTCGCAGTGCTCCCGCTGAATGCCGCCACTCCTGACGTGGAAGGGAATTGCAAGAACGTGGGGGCCCTACTTGCGGAAGACAATGCGTTCGTCCGCTCATACCTCATCAGCCCGAATGACGAGCTCAGCCGCCCGCTCCCCCTTGAGGACCTTGCCACGCGCAAGATGCGTCCGCTCTACATCATCGAAAGCAGCAACTCCGCTTCGAACGAAGCTGCCTTGCGCCATGCCATCGAAGCCCTTCCCTGTTCGCCGGCCGATGCAGCCCGCTATCAGCTGACGTGGAAGCTGTCTCGCGAGGAGTTGAAGTAATGGACAACACAACGATTTTTTCGCCAACAGGCGAGTTGGCCAATGTCGCGGCTCCGCGTCAAAAGATGCGGCGCCTCGCTGCCGCGAGTTCAATTGGTACGACGCTGGAATGGTACGACTTCACGGTCTACAACCTCATGGCGGCGCTCGTCTTCAACAGCGTGTTCTTTCCGTCGGTGGACCCGTTGTCTGGAACCATCCTGGCCTTCTCGACCTACGCCGTCGGATACCTGTCACGGCCTTTCGGCGGCATTGTCTTCGGCCACCTCGGTGACAAGCTCGGGCGACGCTTCGTCCTGGTCGCCACGTTGGTGCTGATGGGTGCGTCGACTGGCCTCATGGGTATGTTGCCCACCTATGAAGTCTGGGGAATCTGGAGTCCCATCCTGCTGGTCGCGCTTCGTTTCCTCCAGGGCGTCTCGATTGGAGGTGAATGGGCGGGTGCCGTGCTGCTTTCGATGGAGCATGGCAGCCAGGAACAACGTGGGCGCAATGCATCTTTCGCCCAGGTTGGACCTGCCTGTGGCACGTTGCTAGGTGCGGGCTTCATTACCTTCTTCACCTACTTCCTCCCCACCGAAGCGTTCCACGCGTGGGGCTGGCGGATTCCTTTCCTTTCAAGTGTATTTCTCGTTGCATTTGGTCTGTGGCTGCGCCGCGGCGTGGACGAGACGCCGATGTTCGAGCAGCTCGAGCGGGGCCATAGCAAAGCCAAGATGCCGCTGAAGGAAGTACTCCACAGCTACTGGCGGCGTCTGCTGATTGCGGGTGCCGTGAGAATCGGCTCCGACATTGTCTACGGCCTGCTCGTGGTTTTCACGCTCACTTACGTGACGACAGTGCTCAAGCTGCCTCGCTCTCTGGCGCTGACCGCAACCATGCTCGGCGCTGCTCTCCATGCAGTTTCGGTGCCACTCTTCGGCGCGCTCAGCGACAAGCTCGGCCGGAGATTTGTGTATGGCGCGGGCACCGTGTTGTCGATTGGCTGGGCGTTTGCATACTTTGCGCTGATGAACACCCTCGACCCGGTGAACATCTGTATCGCCGTCGTAGTCGGCATGTTGTTCCAGGCCATGATGTACGGCCCACAAGCTGCCTTTGTGACGGAACAGTTCCCGACGCGTGTCCGGTATGCGGGAGCATCGCTTGCAGCGACGCTGGGCGGCATCATCGGCGGGGGATTTGCGCCCCTCGTCTTCGCCAGCCTCTACAAGACATATCAGTCGTCCACCCCCCTCTCGCTCTACATCGGAGCTGGCCTGCTGGTCACTTTGGCCAGCCTGCTCGCAGCCAAGGAAACGGCTCACAAGCCGCTGGAACACTGACCAGTCCCGGCCGCTGCGTCATTGCGCGGCCGGACCCCGACTCGCAACCGGCATCTTTCAAGCATGACGCTCACACTGGAACTGGCAGCGCCCGACAACACCATCGCTGCCCACATTCACGCCGCGGGCTCCGGCGCGCTCTTGCTCGACGCTTCCACAGGCGCTTTCGACAACGACATCCAGTCATTCCTGCTTTCACTGGCCAGCAAGTTGCGTCAGCGCTTAGGGAAGGCTACGCCGCATGAGGTGATACTCGGCATCAACAACCTCCTCCTGACATTCGACCCCCTCCAGCTTCACCCTCGTAAAGCGCAGGCGCTGATGCGCCAGCTATKGGAGTCCGCAACGCCGTCGCACCGCTGCGGCAGGCATTTCGACATCCCCGTCACCTACGGCGGCGAGTATGGCGAGGACTTGAAGAACCTCGCAGAAGGCGCGGCACTCACCATAGACGAGTATGTCCTTCGGCATAGCTCAGGGGTCTACACCGTTGCGTGCGTTGGCTCAATGCCCGGATTCGCGTACATGACGGGACTTCCGGAAGCGCTTTCAGTGCCTCGCCGAAGCACGCCACGCATGAAGGTCCGGAAGGGCTCGGTGATTGTGGGCGGCAGCCAGGCCGGCGTCATGCCATGCACAGCGCCGTCAGGCTGGCATCTCGTCGGCATGACCGACCGGGAGATGTTTGACGCAACCAAGGACAGTCCGTGCTTGCTCGCGCCCGGGGACACGGTCAGATTCAGCATCAAGGAGATTGTGGCGTGATAGAGATTCTCTCGAACGGTGCGCCAAACGTAGTGCAGGACCTCGGACGCTACGGATGCATGCGTTACGGCGTCAGCCGCAGCGGCGCCATGGACCCTTTCGCCCTGTCAATCGGTAACGCGCTGGTAGGAAATGACCGTGGGGAAGCGGGCATCGAAATCAACCTGTTCCCATTTCGCGTCAAGTTCCACGAGGACACACGTTTTGCCGTGACAGGCGCAGACGCCAAGGCAAGCCTGGACGAACACCGCCTCGCGCCCTGGTGGGGCCGTACTGCTTCGGCGGGGCAGACCCTTGTCATCGAGCGCCCGCGGCGCGGGGCCCGAGCCTACTTGACCATTGGTGGCGGCATCGACGTCAAACCAATCATGGGCTCGAAGTCGACCGACCTGAAAGGCACCTTCGGTGGTGCCTCGGGTCGCGGCTTGATGCGTGGGGACCGCCTGGCGGTCGGCAATGAGCTATCGGCTTCGGACCGTCCCTGGAAGGTCGGGCTCGGCGTGGTTCCTGAGGGCTTGCTCGATTATTGGGATGAATTGAGCACGAACTGCATCACCGTCCGTGTACTGCCTGCTGCGGAGTTCGAGCGATTCACGCCCGAGTCGCAGACGGCCTTCTTGCAAGATGTGTTCAAGGTGACGCCAGACGCAAATCGCGTTGGATATCGACTCAACGGACCGGTGCTGAACCAATCGCAGCACGTCGAACTGCTCTCTCACGGCATCGTCGCAGGAACCATTCAGGTCCCCCCGTCGGGTCAAGCCATCGTCCAGCTTGCAGAAGCTAATACGTGCGGCGGCTACCCGAAGATTGCCACTGTGATTGAAGCCGACTTGTGGAAGCTCTCGCAAGCTCCTATCGGTTGCGGAATTCGATTCGGGCTCACCGACATTGATACTGCGATAGCCGCACTTCAAACGAGACGCGACGAAGAACTACGCATCAGGGACACCCTGGCAATGATGTCCGGGCGCGCCTAGCCAGCCGCCTCCCAAACCTCAACAAGGAACCGAGAATCATGAGCACACAAAATAGCGCCATCGAAGTAGACCTTAATTCCGATATGGGTGAGGGTTTCGGCGCCTACCGTATGGGCGATGATGCTGCCATCCTCGAGATTGTCACCTCCGCCAATGTCGCTTGTGGATTGCACGCGGGCGACCCGGAAATCATGGCGAAGACGTTCGCGCTGGCAAAGGCTCGTGGCGTCGCTGTGGGCGCCCATCCTGGCTTCCCCGACCTGTGGGGCTTCGGTCGTCGCGTCATTCCGTTCACGCACGGCGAAATTGAACGTCTGGTTRCGTATCAGATTGGCGCGGCGCAAGCGCTGTCCCGATATGCCGGTCACCCGATTACCTACGTCAAGGCACACGGTGCGCTCGGAAACCTGACGCAGACTGACGAAGCCGTCGCGAAAGCMATTGCACGTGCAATCAAGGCGGTCGACCCGAGCCTTACCTGCATGACTTTCGCTGGCGCTGCAATGGAGCGCGTGGCTTCCGAGATGGGCTTRTCTGTGCGGCGCGAGGTCTTCGCCGACCGTGCATATACCGAGGAGGGGAACCTGGTACATCGCTCCGTGCCCGGCGCAGTGCTGCACGACGGCGACGAAGCGGCGGCCCGCATGCTGCGGATGGTCCGGGCCGGCGCCATTGAAACTATTTCCGGGAAGCTTCTCCCCGTCCAGATTGACACCATCTGCGTCCATAGCGACACGCCCGGTGCCATCCAGATGGCGGCGAAAGTCCGTTGCACGCTCGAGGGCGCTGGCATCGTGGTCAAGTCATTCAGCTGAGGAACACATGGACCTGAAGTTCGTGCAAACGCTGCTCGACGTCCTTGAAAGCTCAACGGCGCTCAGCGAAATCGAATATGGCGACGGGCAGCGACAGGTGAAGCTCGAGAGGCGCTCATCACGCCCTAGCCCCACCGCCGGGACGTCCGAACAACTTGTGGCGGATCTGGCGCCTGCGTTGGCGGAAGAGGCCGACGGCCCCGAGGCCCCCACGGCGACGACCACTCGAAATAGTGTGATTGCGGGGATGATTGGCACCTTCTATCGCTCTCCTGCCCCGAACCAACCCTCGTTCGTGTCGGTTGGTGACACCGTCGAGGAAGGCCAAACCTTGGCAATCGTGGAAGCAATGAAGCTGCTCAACCCGATTGAATCCGACCGTGCAGGACGGATTGCGGAGATTCTCGTTGCCGACGGCGCGGCGATCTCCGCCGACACACCGCTATTTGTCATCGAGAAGCTGGAGGCAGCCCATGTTTGATACTGTCCTCATAGCGAACCGTGGTGAGATTGCACTGAGAATTCTGCGTGCTTGTCGCAAACTCGGACTCAAGACGGTAGCGGCTCACTCCGAGGCGGATGCCACGCTTCGACATGTCGCATTGGCGGACAAGGCGATATGCATCGGCCCTGCTCCATCGTCGAAGAGCTACCTGAATCACCAAGAGATTCTTCTCGCCGCGAAGGCAACAGGCGCGGGAGCCGTGCATCMTGGATACGGCTTTCTCTCCGAGAATGCCTCGTTTGCTGCTGCAGTCGAGAGCGCCGGACTTGTTTTCGTGGGACCGACCTCCGAATCCATCCGGCTGATGGGTGACAAGGTGAGCGCCAAGCAGGCCATGGCAAAAGCTGGTGTTCCCTGCGTTCCTGGCTCAGATGGCCCACTGTCAGAAGAACCAGACCGCATTGTTGACGTCGCAGAGCGCGTCGGATACCCGCTTATTGTCAAGGCGGCGGGCGGTGGTGGCGGTAGAGGTATGCGCGTCGTCGAGAGCCCTGCCGAGTTGGTCAATGCGGTAGCGGTGACGCGGGAGGAAGCTGGCCGCGCATTCGGGAATCCCACTGTCTATCTGGAGCGGTATCTGAAGACGCCGCGCCACGTCGAAATCCAGATCTTGGCCGACACGCACGGCAATGCCGTCTGGCTGGGTGAGCGAGACTGCTCCACGCAACGACGTCATCAGAAGCTCATTGAAGAGTCTCCGGCACCAGGCATCGCCCKAAGCGAGATAGCAAAGATCGGAGAGCTCTGCGCGCAAGCGTGCGTCCAGATTGGATACCGCGGCGCCGGCACGTTCGAGTTCCTGTACGAAAACGGTGAATTCTTCTTCATCGAGATGAATACGCGTGTTCAGGTCGAGCATCCCGTGACCGAACTCGTCACCGGTATTGACATCGTTGCCGAACARCTTCGCATTGCGCGCGGCGAGAAGCTCAGCGTGAAGCAGTGYGATGTCTCCTTTTCCGGCCACTCCATTGAATGCCGCATCAACGCCGAGCACCCATGGAAGTTCACGCCCTGCCCCGGAGAAATCCTCGATTGGATTGCACCTGGCGGGCCGGGTGTCCGCGTGGATTCACATGTGTATCCGGGCTATGTCGTGCCACCGCACTATGACTCCCTCATTGCGAAGCTCGTGGTACATGGCGTCACTCGGGAGGAGGCCATAGCGCGAATGAAGGCCGCGCTTGACGAGGTTCGGATCGAAGGAATTCAGACAACT
The DNA here is from genome assembly GCF_056396525.1 of Cupriavidus sp. 05T41. Classification (NCBI taxonomy): domain Bacteria; kingdom Pseudomonadati; phylum Pseudomonadota; class Betaproteobacteria; order Burkholderiales; family Burkholderiaceae; genus Cupriavidus; species Cupriavidus sp. 05T41. The sequence goes on along the minus strand of NZ_JBFTLQ010000078.1, from coordinate 38,680 downwards.
GTGCCATTGCATCGCAAGCTGATGGATGAACCCACCTTCGTCGCTGGCGGCGCAGACATCCACTACCTGGAAAGACTGCTATCGCTGTGGGACGCAGCTTCAAAGGAGGGCAATGATGAACACTGAAGAGCTTACCTCCCTGGTCGCCAGACTTGAGCGAGCCGGCGTTTCGGAGTTGACGTGTGGGGATGGCACTCGAACCTTGACGCTACGCTTTGCCGACGTGGCCGCATCGCCGAGCGATGCACATGGGACGACTGTAACGACCCGCTCAATCGTCGCCCCCCAGCCTGCGCGGCGCAAGGAAGTCCTATCTGATGCAACTGGCGCATTMAGTCGAGCACACCCTCTCGCGGCTGAGACATCTACCGATGCGGTAAAGCAGGGAGACCACGTGGGCTACCTGACCATTGACTCGGTATTGAGCGCCATCATCGCTCCGGCAGATGGGATGGCTGGAAACCAGCTTGTGGACGATGGCGAGACTGTTGGGTACGGCGATGCCGTTCTCGAACTCCACGACGCGTAGTCCGCCCTTGCACCACCCGTAGCTTGCATCCCCCCGAAAGGACAACGTATGAACCGCCTTACCACTACTGTGATCGCCGCTGTTTCCCTTTTCTGCACGCCTTTCATCGCCAGTGCCGCTGACTTAGCGAACAATTACAGAAAGGTACGTCGATCCACCGCTGGAGCGTGCGCTACGCGATCGCGCGCGCAAGTGTCTCCAGATTGTGAACAGCGCACTACATAGATCMTCAGTATCGGGATATTGGGGACACTCTGGTAAGGCAACCCAACCCGCGCCTTATGCGGGACAAGTCCGACATCCCGACACTGCGGCCCTCAAGTCCTTGTCGTGCGAAGGCGGCGCGTCTGTATTGCCCTCGTTGCCTGGCGCAATGTCTTTGGCGCCGCGTGCCTGATAGGAGTCACCCCACTCCCTCAGGCTGATCAGCAACGGCGCGAGCGTTTCACCAAAGGGCGTCAGCTCGTATTCGACCTTTGGCGGGATCTGCGGATAGACATGGCGCGCAACGATGCCGTCCGCCTCCAGTTCGCGCAGTTGCAGCGTCAGCATGCGTTGCGTGGTGTTTGGCATCAGTCGTGTAAGTTCCATAAATCGCTTCTTTTCGCGCAACAAATGAAAGAGGATCAGCGGCTTCCATAAGCCGCCGATCACGGAGAGCGTCACTTCGACGGCGCAGCCACTCTTGCTGTCCAGGCGTTTTGGTCGCATAGCTTTATACCTACATGATTGGTAGTACCTGAGTTAATTGTACGTTCTTGCGGTAATCAACGCAGACCCGGAAAATCATGACGTACGTGGTCGCGGATCTTCCTCGGCCGCGCGCACCGATCAATGCGCGCTCTGGCCTACTCGACGCAGAAGCCGCATCGCGCAGTGCACCCGTCAATCGATTACCAGGAGTTACTTCGATGAAAGCTATTACTTTGCGCCAACCCGCCACATTGGAGCACCTCGAGCGCGTGGATCTCGCCGATCCCGGTTCGCCGGCGCCGGGAGAAATCCGCGTACGCATCCACGCAAGCTCGCTCAATTTCCATGATTTGGGTGTAGTCACAGGACGCATGCACACCGATGACGGTCGCATTCCCATGTCGGACGGCGCAGGCGTTGTCGAAGCGATCGGCGACGGCGTAACCGAATTTTCGGTCGGCGACGCGGTCGTATCGACGTTCTTCCCATCGTGGCTTGACGGCGGTCCGACACAAGCCGATTTTTCGACGACACCGGGCGACGGCGTCGATGGATAYGCGCGGGAAGCCGTCGTCCGCCCAGCCCAGTGGTTCACGCTCGCGCCGCGAGGCTACAGCCATACGGAGGCTGCGACTTTGACTACTGCCGGGCTGACCGCGTGGCGCGCCCTGGTTGTCGACAGCGCGCTGAAGGCCGGCGACACGGTGCTTGTCCAGGGTACGGGAGGCGTCTCGATCTTCGCGCTGCAGTTCGCCAAGCAGATGGGTGCGACGGTGATTGCAACCTCGTCGTCCGACGAGAAGCTGGAAAAGGCCCGCGCGCTAGGCGCCGATCACTTGATCAACTACCGACGCGATACCGATTGGGCTGCGAAGGTACTCGAAATCACGAACGGTCGCGGCGTCGACAATGTTGTCGAAGTGGGCGGTCCGGACACGCTGGGACAGTCGATCCGTGCCTGCCGGATCGGTGGCCACATCGCGCTGATCGGCGTATTGACCGGCATTGCCGGTCAAGTGCCGACGGTTTCCCTGATGCTTCGTCAACAGAAGTTGCAGGGGCTCATTGTCGGCAGCCGCAAGAATCAGGTCGACATGGTGCGCGCGATCGACGCAACTGGCATGAAGCCCGCGATTGACCGTACGTTTCCACTCGACGAGATTGCCGACGCGTTTCGCTACCAGGCAGCTGGCAAGCATTTCGGCAAAGTTTGCCTGTCGATTTGAAGATTTGAGCGACGGAAGTCTCGGAGCGCCGTGGGGAATTGTTGCATAAACCCTGGTGCCGTACGGGCAAGTGAGTCCCCTTCCCTCTTCGGGAGCCGCGCATTTTCTGGCGGCTTTGCCGTCTCAACTCGGCCTCGGCGCTGGAAACCACAAGACGATGGTCGAGGKGGACGCATTGCGCAGACGGCGCTTGATATCGCTGCCGTTGCTGCGCAAAAACAAAACGCGGGAACTAGTCCCAGCTCTCAAGACCAACTGATACGCGCCCACCCTGATCCTTGCTGCCGTGCGGCTACGCCCCCCAGCAAGTAAGCGCTTTCTTTGGCGCCATGCCGCCTAGGTKGATTAGGCCACACAGGCCGTTTGGCGACCAACTCAGTTGCTCAGTCCTTKAGTTTCGGAGCTAGGATCACACCAAAGATGACAGCCAGAAAATCCTTGAATGCCTCCTCGTCTTTCGACACCTTTGCTCGGATTAGCGCTCCCTGCCAAGCGTTCAGCACGAACCTACCGAGGACCTGTCGGTCGATCAAATCGCTGATCACTCCCGTGGCCTGCGCCTCCCCGATTACTCTGGCTATTTCGGCAGACCAGCCCCGGTAATAATTCGCAAACTCAACCCTTGCCGCCTCATGGGAGTCGGCCATTTCTGAACTCAGCGAACCCAACAAACAACCACTCCGGTAGCCGCGTTCGCGCACCACCTTCCAATTGGCACGGAAGTGGCGCTTCATCCGTTCCAGTGGCTCATATTTTTGGTCGCGCAGGATTTCGATCCCGTGCTGACTGACGTAGACGCTTAACGCCTCAAGCGCCAGTTCTTCCTTACTTTCAAAATGGTTATAGAACGAGCCCTTAGGCACGCCGGCGGCTTCCGTCAAGTCTTGAACGCTTGAGGCATTGAAGCCTTGCGCCTGGAAAACCTCCAGCGCGGCATCCACAAGCTGTGGTCGAACGCTCACTCTTCCCATGTCTAAATTGGCTCCCGCGCACAGTTCTAGGTCATACCGTCATTGTGCCTGTCTCGAGCGGAATGCACAATATGACCAATCGTCTTATACTACCGACCGCTGCCGCGTCAGTTGGCGTGGGCGAACATCCGTGTAAAAGGAGAGGTATGGGAACGTTCAAAGGCGTACAGGTCACGGAAGTAGACGGCAAGCTCGCGGCTCAGCTCGCGGAGCTGACGGATGCAGACCTCGATCAAGGCGACGTTACKATCAAGGTGGATTACTCGACCGTCAACTACAAGGACGGTCTTGCAATCACCAGGCTCGGCGGCTTCATCAAAAGGTTCCCGATGATCCCGGGTATCGACCTTGCGGGCACCGTCGAAGCGTCGTCMCATCCAGACTTTAAACCTGGCGACAACGTAGTCCTGAACGGCTACGAGCTTGGCGCTACACACCACGGCGGATTTGCGCAGCGGGCCCGTGTACGTGGCGATTGGCTGGTCAAACTGCCGGCGAACATCTCCACTCGTCAGGCGGCCACTATCGGCACCGCCGGGTTCGCGGCCATGCTGAGTGTGCTCGCCCTCGAGCGCGGAGGCGTGCGCGGCGGTGACGTTATCGTCACTGGTGCCGCTGGCGGCGTGGGGTCTGTGGCCATCGCAGTCCTCGCAAAACTGGGCTATCGGGTCCTCGCGTCAACCGGCCGCGCATCCGAAGAGGCTTACCTGCGCTCGCTGGGCGCGGCCGAGATCATCGATCGGGCTACTCTGTCCAGCCCACCACAGCGTCCCCTCGGCGCCGAGCGATGGAGCGGCGCAGTCGACACCGTCGGAAGTCATACGCTCGTCAATGTGCTCGCACAGACCAAGTACGGTGGAACGGTGGCCGCCTGCGGCCTCGCGCAGGGCATGGACCTGACGGGCAACATGGCACCGTTCATCCTTCGGGGCGTAACGCTGAGCGGCATCGACACGGTGAATGCACCTATGGCAATCCGTGAGCAGGCCTGGTCTCGTCTCGCCACGGATCTCGATCCGGGTCTGCTCGACAGCATGGCCACGGTCATCGGCCTGAATGAGGCCGCGGGCCGCGCAGTGCAGGTATTGAAAGGCGAAGTGCGTGGACGCACGCTCGTCGACGTGAACGCCTAAGGCGTTCAGGAGGCCGGGGGCGACAGCGAAGCCATTTGATGAGACAACTGTTGCCCCATTGAAGCTGACCGGTCAGATTAATTTGACGTGCCGTTGAGGCTAAGGCACAGCCGTGTTGTATGAAGCAAGGACACGAAATGACGACAAAGGTTGGGCAGGTCAATGCCCAAAATCTCACCATTGAAGGCAGTAACGGCATCAAGTACGCGTATCGGCGATTCGGCAAGGCCGACGGCAATGCTTTGCCGCTGATCTTCTTCGTCCACTACCGTGCGAACCTGGACAACTGGGATCCGGCGCTCGTGGACGCGATCTCCGAGCAGCGAGAGGTCATCCTGATGGACAACGTGGGTGTCGGTGGCTCCAGCGGCGCGACGCCCAACACCATCCGGGAGATGGCGCACGGCGCCATAGCGTTCGCCGACGCGCTGAAGATTGAGCGCTGCGACCTGTTCGGCTTCTCGCTCGGCGGTTTCATTGCCCAGGAATTCGCGCTGATGCGGCCCCATCAGGTTCGCCGCATGGTGCTCGCCGGGACTGGCCCGCAGGGCGGCCAAGACATGCACATGTACGTGCCCGAAGTCCTGAAGGTTGCACTCGCCGAGAAGAGCGACGCGGAAGATGTCCTGACCATCTTCTTCGAGAGAAGCGCCACCAGCCGCGCCAAGGGTATCGAGTTCCTTCGGCGCCGTCAGTTGCGCCAAACGGATCGCGACCTGCCTGTCAGCATTGCCACGCGTGATGCACACCTCACCGCCATCTCCACTTGGGGCATCCCTGACCCCACGAAGCTGACCCGGTTGGCCGCCATCAAGCAACCTACTCTGGTTGCAAATGGCGACAACGACATCATGGTGCCGACCGTAAACACCCACTTGCTGGCGCAGCACATCCCGAACTCGACGCTAAGCATCTACCCGGACGCGGGGCATGCATTCCTGTTCCAGTACCCGGAGCAGTTCGCTGCCGAAGTCAACACCTTCCTCGGGCAATAAGGAGAAGGCCAATGAAGCTCATCACCCAACTCATCACGGCGGCAGCCATCGTGTCGACCCATGTCGTGCCGGCCCTGGCTCAAGCTCCGACAGCTAAGCTAGGGCGCATGGTCACAGTGGAGGTCGTGTCGCCAAAGATCCGTAAGGTGGTCTATGCCAACCCACCCGTGAACCTGATTGTGCCCGAGGCCGTATCACAGCTGCGCGAGGTAGTGAAGTCGTTGAGCGAGGACCCGGCGGTTCAGGTTGTCATCTTCACCAGCAGCACGCCGCGCTTCTTCTTCAACCACTTCGATCTGAGCCAGGCCGCGAATTTCCCCAACTTGCCTGGGGATGATTCCACGCCTGCCTGGGTAGACCTGGTGGTGCGGCTGTCCAAGGCGCCCTTCATCAGCATCGGATCGATCCGGGGACGCACCCGAGGCGGTGGCAACGAGCTGAGCCTAGCGATGGACCTTCGGTACGCGAGCAAGGAGCAAGCGTACTTCTCGCAACCAGAGGTGGGCACCGGCATCGTGCCTGGCGGCGGTGGATCGGAACGGCTGCCGCGCCTGATTGGCCGTGACCGTGCGCTTGAAGCCATCCTAAGCGCTCAGGACTACGACGCCGAAACGGCCGAACGCTACGGCTGGATCACACGCGCCGTTCCTGATGTCGACCTAGATCGCTTTGTGGAGGCAGTTGCGTCGCGTCTAGCCTCGTTTGACAAGGAGGCTCTGGTTGCGGCCAAGGCCCAGGTCAATCGGGCAACTCTGCCGCCGGATGCAGACCTACACGCCGCCTACGGCGAGTACAGCCGCTCCCTTGCCTGGCAGGGCTTCCTCGCTCGCAGGCCGAAGCTCGGGAAGGTCGTGGCCGAGAAGGGGCTCGATTTCGAGCTGCAACTCGGCGAATACCTGGGGAAGCTCGGACAGTAGCCGTCAGGCACACCGAGGGAATCACATCAGAACGGGAGGAAGGTGCCTAATCGAGGCCCCTTCTCCCGCGTGTAAGGCATGCACCAGATCCCGATTCTCGCTAAGGGTGTGTTCGCGGCGCTGAAGAATACGCTGGACGTACGCGCGCTCACCGTTGAAAGCGATGCCTTCGTTTGCAGCAGCGAGAGAATCGAAGACGACGCGGACTGCGTGCAGCAAGAGCAATGCTCCCTGATGCTCGCGAGCCCTGTTGGAAGGGTCTGCCTGGAAGCGCATTGTTGGCAAGACCCTCGGCGCCGGATGGTACTGCAGACCATGAAGTCAAACCATCAACTGGTCTGTCTATCAGTCCAGCCCCATCAATAGGAGATATCCATGTCCACCACCAACAAGACCGCAGTCGTTACCGGCGCCTCTTCAGGCATTGGCGCTGTGTATGCCGATCGCCTCGCTGCTCGCGGCTTCAATCTAATCCTCGTCGCGCGTCGAGCTGACCGACTGGCAGCAGTGTCGGAGCAGCTCTCAAAGGCGTACGGCGTCAATGTCCAGACGCTGACGGCTGACCTCGAGAAAGACGCTGACCTCGCAAAGGTCGAGGCCGTCCTGGCGGAGGAACAGAGCATCAGCCTGCTTATTAACAACGCCGGCATGTCGAAGATGCGCCCGCTCGCCAGCACGGCAGTAAGCGATTCCTTGTCGCAGATTTCATTGAACATCGTAGCCCTAACGCGCCTAACCCATGCGGCGCTGCCGGGGTTCCTTTCGAGGAACGAGGGCGCCATCATCAACATCGCTTCAATCCTTTCCATCCAATACCTGCCTATCAGCGCAGTCTACAGTGGCACGAAGGCATACGTGCTGGCATTTACGCGCAGCCTTCAGAATGAGATCGCAACGACCGGCGTGAAGCTACAACTTGTCCTCCCCGGCGTGACTGCCACGGAAATCTGGACCGAGGGCGCGTCGGGTGTACCACTGGCAGCCATCGACAAAGACAAGGTGATGACCGCCGAAGACATGGTTGACGCTGCCTTGGCCGGGTTCGACAAGGGTGAGTTKGTCACTTGGCCATCGGTGGCGGATKAGAGCTTGTGGTCCAACTTCGATGCCGCTCKKGTCGAGCTTTTTGCAGCGACGCAGACGGGACGCCCTGCACCGCGATATCTGAAGGCCTGACCGTCKATGGGCTCCACCAGTTCGCGGTCGGCAGCCCCGAGATCCCGGCCTGGCAGATACAGGCCACTCAGCCCAGTGCCCCTCTGGTCGCAGCGGACCAGCGCGGCATCGGGATGCTGCACTTTCCTGAGCCCCACATAAATTCGGCTTGAGTTTTGAGACGACCGGTCATATTATACAAGCCCGGCCAGACGTAGACGGGACATCCTTGTGGTGGCCTTACTGCCCTTCCGCTCCGAGCCTGAGCTTGCAGCGACGTACAGGAAAGGTGAGCAATTGTGCTGCCACAGCATGGACGTATGCAGCGCCTGCGCAGCTCTTAACCACCAAGCAGAGACATTAGATATGGGAAACGTGTCAAATCAGATTGAAGAGAAGAACACCTTGGAAGAGGTATGGCAATGGTTCTTTGCAGACTATCTCCCGCGATGGGCCACGGCGGGTGAGCGAGGAGAAGACTCTTCGTTCGTCACCGAATACTGGGGCGCGCCGCTATGGGTAAGCATCGATGACAAGCCGGTCGTCTTGGCAGCGACAGAGGCGGAAGTTGCTGGAATTCTGGCGCCTATCCATGCGCGACTCAAAGCAGCTGGCTACAGCCACACGGCCGTACCCGATCGCCAGGTCACCGTATTCAACAAGAACAGCGCACAGATCAGGGTGATTTGGTCTCGTCGGCGAGCTGACGATTCGGAGATCGAGCGCTGCGTAGTTAACTTCAGTCTAATGAGGCGCGAGGACGGATGGCGTATTTTGCACATTCAGCAGAAGAGTACAGATGTGGCCGTGCTGTCCGAGGTGTGGTCTGTGCACAGCGTCCTTTCGTGATGACATTGCACCTATATTCTTGAGTAGAGAAATCGTGATATCCGACTTCGCACGCAAAATMACCCCATCTGGGGTCGAGTATCTTTCCAACGGCKGTAGCACCGAGCGGGTCTTGGTATTCGTTCACGGCTGGCGTGACAGCGCCTTGGGTTGGCAGTGGGTGATCGACAACCTCAAGCCCGAAGAGGAATGGCGGATCATCGCGGTCCAGCGGCATGCCGTTGAACGCAGCAACGCAGACACCGCTGGCTTGCTTGAAGACTATGCAGACCAAGTCATCGATGCAATAACAGATGGTGCGGCGCCAGAGAGCGTCATCGTGCTAGTGGGGCAGTCAATGGGAGCGCCTGTCGCCGAATTGGCGGCATCGCGAATCGCACAGCGGCTTCAAGGTCTGGTGCTCCTCACACCAGCTCCTCTCGCTGGCACTCCTCTTCCGCCCGAGGCACGGGAAGCCTTCGAGGCTGGTGCACGTGACCTGGACCGGGTCAATGCTGGGCTTAATCGCGTCGGTCTGGCTGTAAGTGTCAACGCAGAGACTCAATTGCGCATGATCCTTGCCACGCCGGCGGAGTCAGAGCATTCCACCTTGCAAACATTGGCATCGTGGATCGGTGGGCATCCTGGCGGCCAGCTGCCATCGTTAGTGACTGCACCGACACTGGTGTTGGTAACGGATGACAAGGCCTTTCCCGAAGAAATGCTCCGCGAAGTGGTCGCGCCGCGGTTCCAGAACGTCCAAATTGGCGAGGTGCGCGACGCGGGACATTTCCCTCACCTTGAGCGGCCGGAGGCGGTGGCCAGGGTGGTCGAAGACTTCGTTTCGAATCTTTAAAGGAAGGAATTCGACCCTCCGAACATAGGGGCTCCCGGCAGGTCAAGGTGGTCCATATGGTGCCAGCATGTCCGACTCTGCGTAGTGCGCAGGGCGAAGTGATATGCACCTAGATAGTCCATGAGGTAGACGGTTTGGATAATTCTGTCCATAACAAGCGCGGGCTTGAGACACGCAATAAGCTGATAACAGCTGGCCTTTCAGAATTCCATTCCCACGGATTCAATGGCGTAGGGATTGGCKACATCGTTAAGACTGCAGGCGTTCCAAAAGGATCGTTCTACAACCTTTTCGAAAGCAAGGAAGCATTTGCTGCGGAGGTGGTTGATCATTATTTCGAACTCGGCCTGAGCAAGCTAAATGAGTTCTTCGGCAACGCAGATCTTCTTCCAGTGGACCGGTTGCGTGGTTACTTCGGTGAGCGAATCAGCCACTTCGCAACGCTCGGGTTCCGACGGGGCTGTTTGATGGGAAACTTTACGCTGGAGACGGCCGACGAGAGCGATCTCATTCGTGGTCGCCTTGCGGAGAATTTCCAGATTTGGAGCGCAATCTTCGCATCGACAATCGAAGAGGCACAGCAGGCGGGCAGCATTAAAAATGGAATGCCGGCGTCTGTTTTAGCCGACTTCGTTCTCAACAGTTGGGAGGGCGCCATGCTGCGTATGAAAGCGGAGAAGAGTGTCACGCCGCTCGAAGAAGCGACTGAAGTMATCCTCCAGGTCGTTCTCGTTTGAAGGTCCGGGCAACAGTGTGAGCCGGGTGTACTAGCAGGCCGTCATCGCAATCACGCTGAAATGTCAGGGTAAATAGTTCTGTAGTCAACTGACCCAAACGTAAAGGATGGTGTTACGAAGCGGCCCGCCTTGGTCTCCAATTTGCAACGCCACCACGGGTGCCATTGCGCCCCCAGAAAGGCGGCTGATGAACGCCTCTACCCCTTCCCCACATGCGCGCAACGCGCAAGCATTTTCTTGGAGTTTCCCGCTAATGTCTTCAAAGATCGACGTCAACTTTCCCGCAGAAGGCGGGATCGAACTCGCTGCGTGGCTCTTCCTGCCAGATGGTAAGGGGCCTCATCCTGCCATCACCATGGCGCATGGATACGGCGGCACGCGCTACCATGCCCTAGAGAAGTTCGCCGAAGCCTTCGCGGCAGCTGGCTTCGTTGTCCTTGTACACGAACACCGAGGCTTTGGCGCGAGTGGCGGTGAGCCGCGCCAAGACATCAACCCGTGGCAGCAGATCGCTGACTKGCGCCGTGCCATCTCGTACCTGGAATCCCACCCCGCGGTCGATTCGTCACGAATCGGGCTCTGGGGCACCAGCTACGCCGGTGGTCATGCCATMGTGCTCGGCGCGACCGATCGTCGACTAAAGGCTGTGGTCGCTCAAGTGCCKACCATCAGTGGCTACGTGCAAGGTTTAAGGCGGGTATCCGCAGAAGCTTTGCCGGCACTCGAAGAGGCGCTTAACGAGGATGAGCGCGCCCAGCTTCGCGGAGAACCTCCCCGGCACCAGGCATTAGCAAGTGCTGATCCGGCAACTCCTGCTGCTTATCGTTCCCAAGATGCCATCGACTTCAATCTTYAGCCGATGCCAGAAGGAACCTGGGAGAACAAAGTCACGATCCGATCCACGCGATGGGCCCGCATGTACGAACCGGGAACGTGGATCTCACGAGTCTCACCAACGCCTTTGCTGCTGGTAGTCGCCAGCGAGGATAAGGCCACCCCGACCGACCTCGCGCTGGCTGCCTACGAGCAAGCATTGGAGCCAAAGAAACTCGTACTGCTTCCCGGCGGCCATTATGACCTGTACTTGGGTCAATCGGCGGCTGCCTGTAGCGCAGCCACCAACTGGTTCACGGAGCACCTCTTCCCGCAGCAAGCCTGAATACTCGCAAGCACCACATCGTCAAGCACTCGGAGCAAATCATGAACGAATCAAGCATCGCCGCAACGCCTCTGAAATGGGAACTGCTGGTTAAGCGGCGTGCGAGCGCCACCCAAGGGGTTCCGCCGGGCAAGGAAGACCTCACCTGGGTCGCCAACACAGTCACGCTGATCTACGGCGAGCGCAACGCCGTCCTGATCGACACCTTCCTGAGCGACGGACACACTCAGGAAATGATCGACTGGATCAAAGCACACGATCGGCATCTTGAGACCATTTATATCACGCACGGGCATCCTGATCACTTCTTCKGGTTGGCCAAGATGCGCGAGCACTTCCCAGATGCCCGGGCAATCGCACCGCTGCAGGTCGTTGAAGCAATGCATCAGTTAATCCGAGACGAAGAGACGGATAAGGTTTGGAGCAAACGCTTCCCAGGGCAAGTTCCTCCCAAGCTAATTCCAGCGGAGGTGCTTACCGGAAATACGTTCGACCTGGAAGGGCACGAGTTGCGCGTGGTGGACATCGGCCACACGGATACTGACAACACAACCGCACTTCACGTACCGTCCATCGGACTCCTAATTTCCKGAGACGCTATCTACAACAGCACGCACCCCTACCTTGGGGAGTCGGACGAAGACGGTCGTCGAGCCTGGCTCGCAGCGATCGACAAGATCGAGGCACTGAACCCGAAATACGTCATTGCTGGCCATGGCCCCCTCGACCCCGACAGCAGCCCTCGCCATATCCGAGCGACGCGGCAATACATCATGGATTTCGAGCGCGTGAATAGCCAAACTACGACTGCGCGCGAGCTTTACGACAACATGCTGGAACTCTACCCCGATCGGATCAATCCCGGCTCGTTGTGGGCGGCAGCCCATGCCGCGAAAAATACCCCGAGATAAGCAGGACGAACGTACCTGGCGCGATCTCGGTCGTCGAGATCGCAAACTCACCACGATATCCAGATTCCGGTCACGGCTCGCAGTTTCAATTTTCATAGCAGTTTKCGGCCGAGTTAGTCGGATTTCTTGTCTGATTCCCTCTGAAACGTCGGGCATGATGTCCGACGCTTCGGCCAAATCATTTCGCGTAAAAAATGCAATACCAGGAGACAAACTGTGAACGCACATGTTGACAGCCTATCAGCCACTTCCCGCGAGACCGACACGTCCGAACTCACGGTCGCGTACTMTACTGCCACCTGGAGGATCATCCCACTGTTGTCCATGATCTGGTTGATGGCCTGGGTGGATCGCGCGAACATCGCGTTCGCGAAGTTGCAGATGCTCTCCGATCTCGGCTTTAGTGAGGCGGTCTACGGCTTCGGTGCCGGCATCTTCTTCATCGGCTACGTTGCATTCGCCATGCCGGGAACGCTCCTTTTGAAGAAAGTTGGTGCGAAGCGAATGATCTCTGCGATCGTGATTGGCTGCGGAACGGCCAGCTTTGCAATGATGTTTGTTCACACGCCGGCAGAGTTCTACGCCTTGCGGCTGCTGCTCGGTATCTTTGAGGCTGCGTTTTACCCTGGGGTAATCCTGTACMTCACATATTGGTTTCCCGAGAGGATCCGCACTAGGAATTTTGGGGTCTTTCAGTCTTTCGCCGCACTGGCACCGGTTATTGTCGGACTTTCCGGGGCAGTGGCGTTCGACCATCTCGGCGGAAACATGGGCCTCGCTGGATGGMGGTGGATGTTCCTTGTGCAGGCGGTGCCGACCGTCATCCTTGGAATGGTCGCCGCCTTTGTGCTGTCCAACGATCCGTCGTCCGCGCGATGGCTATCCCACAAGCAAAAGGCGTTGATGCTCTCGGACTTGCGCAGTGAGGCAAAGGCGCCAGCGCAGAATGAAGGCATGCTTGAGGTTATTAGAAATAGGGCCGTGTGGCTGCTGATCGCAGTCTATTTCTGTACGCTTTACGCAAATGCTGCACTGGTCTTCTTCATGCCGACGATTCTCAAGCTGTCAGGGTTCACCAACTACGGAAGCATCGGTACCGCTTCAGCAGTGGTATGCATCCTCGGTGCCCTGATCACCATTGCCATTTCCACTAGCGCATCGCGAAAGAGATCAGTCCAAAGCCATTTTGTTTTTTCTTCGCTTTGCATTGCCGTCTCATTTGTGGCGGTGACCTTCGCGTGGCATGGCCATCCGTATCTCACCACTGTTCTCCTCGCGCTAGCACTTGGTGCGATGGGGGCAGCCATTTCACTGTTCTGGCAGTTTCCCCCAAGGCTGCTGACGCCAACAACTGTAGCCGTTGCGATTGGCTTCATTAGCACTTTCGCAAACCTCGGCGGCTTCGCCTCTCCTTGGTTGATTGGGTTAGCGAAAACCGCAACGGGCGACTATTCGGGAAGCTTCATCGCCGCGGCCGTTATTCAGATGTTTGCTGCAGCACTGCTCGTCAAGACKATGTCGGCCGAACGTTTCAGTCACTGATTCCATAGCGTTGTCAACTTTCCGATAGCGAAACAAAGCTGTGAGAAGCGGGGCGACTGCTCAGCGAACAGTTGAACTACCACTTCATTGACTTCCTCTCCGGGCTAAACCCCGGAGATTCCTTCTGTAAGCGCCTGAAGTCCCAGGCGAGCAATATTCCGGGCGGCGTTTGTGTCGCGGTCGTGTACCGCTCCGCAATCGCTGCACGTCCATTGCCTTATTCCAAGTCCGGCCCTACCTTTCGGACTGCCKGGCGGGATAACGCCACAGCACGAGCACGTTTGGGTTGAAAACGCTTCGTTGACCTCTGCGAACACCACGCACTGCCTGATGGCCTTGTCCTTGAGTTGTGTCCGGAACGTCCTCCACGAGGCATCGAGCGCGGACTTCGCCATGTTCGTTTGTGCCAGCGCCTTCGCGTTCACGTTGCCGATGAAGATTGCTGCATGTTTTTTGACAAGCGCCGACGTTTCCTTGTGGATGGCGTCCTTGCACTGATTCGCGATTTTGGCGTGGATAGCCTTCACGCGCTTCTTCTTGCGAGCGCGTTGCGCAATACCCAGCGCCGCTTCCGACTMGCGATACCACTGGTTCGGCTCGAATTTTTCGCCACTGCAATAGCGCAAGCGACTTCAGGCCAAGGTCGATGCCGAGCACCGACGCACCATCCGGCACGCGCTTTTCTTCGATCTGTACCTTGACGGCCACGTTGAGATACCAACGCCCGCGCGAGTCCTCGTTGAAACTGCCCGCCTTCAATTCGTATTTCGACAGGCCATATGAGTCCCACAGCCCAATATTAATGCCGTTGAAGCGGACCTGGCCGTTCTTGTACGTCAGCGCGCGGGCCTTGAATGGAACCCATTCCAGCGAGTATTTGGGGGACTTGCGGTCGCTMACGCGCCAGTTGAGACGCTTCCGTTTGAACTGCTTGAGCCGTGTCGCGAACTCTTCGCACCCCTGCTGCTGCGTGGMTGACCCGATGGAGACGCCTTCGCACTTGCTGAAGCCATTGTTCAGTTTTTGCAGGTCGAAGCCGGATAACCAGACCTTCGGGCGACTGCAGTACCGCTTGAGGCTGCGGAACTGGGTCTCGTTGTCGGGCCGAGTTCGTGGAATTCAACGGCGAGCACGACCACGTACACCTGTTGGTCAACCACCCGCCGAAGGTGGCGTTGTCGAATCTCGTCGCGTCGCTGAAGGGCGTGTCATCACGTATGCTCCGACAGCAGTTTGGAGACTCTCATCTGTGGCTGAAGCGGCGGGGCGTGTTGTGGTMGCCTTCCTATTTCGCGTCATCGTGCGGCGGTGCGCCGATAGATATCCTCCGGCAATACATTKAGGAACAGCAAGCGTCCCACTAGGACGCCTGCGGCGTCCGTGCTCTCGACCCCGGACTAAACTCCGGGGCTTCCCGCACATCTGGTGAAGGATCGGGACCGCAAGTTGATGCGCTATATCCGTCAGCACAACAAGAATCCCAAGCCCATCAAGCGGAAGTAGGACGTTCCGTCGCGGCGAATTCGCCCAGTGTCATTTCAATGATGCGGCGGACTAACACAGGCCTTCGAGACTGTTCATCTTTCCGCCGTGACGGCAGTACGATGTGGCTTGGTGCTCTTTGGGTGACGGCTCCTCACTTTCGTCGGGGCCAGATTCGCCCGAGTACTTTTGTCGGCGCCTTCGGTGTATGGATCGAATTTGTCCATAGATCTTGCAGCATCAGGAACATACCCATCCCTATTCGTAGCGCGCATGTTGTAATCATAGCKATCTGCTGAATCCGACGGTCCTGCGGCAAGAGCAGTCCCGGATGAAATTGCTGCGATGATCAATGCGAGGGCACGCTTCATGAACTTCTCCGGACGGAATTGCAAGGCGAAAAAAATAGTGAGGTGTACGTCATCGCGGAAATCTTAGCCTTTCGAGCTACCTGCTACTTTAATAAGGATATGAGCTAGGACGATCAGAAGATGTGCCGCATGCCCAACGAAATGCMAAGCTGGCCGCTGGCATCGGGCGTCTTGTAGTAGACCTGTGAGGTCGACGGCAAATAGCCCACGGACTGGCCGTTCGGCAAGTAGGCGATGTTGTCCCAGTTCAGCGACGCATTGTGCGCGTAGTTCACCGCGAAGAACACGTCGGTTCGCTTGGACAGGCTGTAGTCGGCCAGCGCCAGATATTGCTGGGGGTTCTTGGGGTTGGTCGATACGCCGTTGATGCGCGCCGCCTTGATGTCGTCGTAGTAATAGGCCAGCGTCAGGCGTAGCGCGGCGGTGGCGTCCCAGTTCATGCCCACCCAGTACATATCGTCGCGATGCGGCAGCAGTGTCGGCGTGCCGGTTGCCGGCCCCACCGAATTGCCCCAGCGATAGCCGGCCACCATCTTGACCTGGCCTAGCCGGTAGCTGGCGCCCAGCATGGCGCGCATGTCGCGGCCATAGTCGTTCGAGCCCGATGTGCCGGCGGCCTGCGCGGTATTGAGCGACTTCACTTCGTCGTAGGCGGCGGCCAGTCCGAGCGGACCGCTGTTGTACTGCAGGCCCCCGCCATAAGCGGAACCCACGGCAAAGGTCCCCGATCGCTCGCCAAACGACCAATGCGCCATGGCCGTGACCGGGCCGAACGTGCCCTGGTACTGCACCATGTTGTTCTCGCGGAAGTTCGGTCCTGCAATACCCACCAACGGCTCGAACTCCCCGGCGTACGCCACCGGCGTGAAGCTGCCCATGGTCAGGAACGCGGACGTGTACTGGCGGCCAAATGTGATCTTGCCCCACGGGTTCTGCACGCCCACAAATGCCTGGCGGCCGAACAGCAGGCCGCCGTTGCCCATCTTGCCGTCGTCGGCGTTGAACTGGTTTTCCAGCACGAACAGGCTCTTCAGGCCGCCGCCCAGATCTTCCACACCGCGCAGGCCGAAACGCGACTGTGCAATGCCCGACGAGTTCATGAACACGGCCGATCCGCTGCCCGGCGCCAGCACGCCGTTGCTGGTGTTCTGCGCGTGGTTGACGTACTGGATGCTCGTGGTGAGGACGCCATAGAGCGTCACGGACGATTGCGCCCAAGCGGCTGGCGCAAGCACTGCGCCGGCGATGGCGGCGAACAACTTCTTCTTCATTGTTGACATAGAACGTCCACTACAGATGCTGCGACTTGCACGCGCTTGAATGACTTGAATGACTGCCTCTGAGGCCTGTCTTAGCTATGGGCGGCGATAGCCGCCAATTGAACAAGGGCCAKGGATTACAGCGTTCGCGGCAGCGCCACGACGCACGCTKAATATGGCCCAGTCTCATTCGGCACCGTGCGGTGCCGAATGAGACGTCTCCACAATCATTGTTTTTTGCGCGCGCCTTCCGTATATGGATCCGGCTTACCACTCCTGGCGCCATCCGTATATGGATCGCGTGCGCGGACCTTGGTTTCGACTTTGTCATCGACCAACCGGGAGGCCGTTGACGACCTTGCACCGTCGGTGTACGAATCGAACTTTCCCGAGTTTGCGCCGTCAGTGTACGGATCAAACTTTCCCGTCTTTGCGCCGTCGGTGTACGGATCCGGCTTCTCGGTTTTAGCGCCCTGGGTATAGGGGTCCACAGCCTTTCGCTGTTGCGCAAATACTTCCGGCACGGCGACGGTGGCCGTGGCCGCAACAAGCAGGCTGGTTAGTAGGGTCTTGGTCATATCGATAGCTCATTAACGTTCATAAGGCGCGATGTAAATGGCCTGTCCGACTGCGCCCAGTTCCATGCGGGCAAGCTGCCGTCGATGCTCATTCGCTCGAAACGCTTCGGTTTGTGCACCTATGGCACCGGCCCAAGTATAATATGACCGGTCATCTTGTTGTCAAGAATTTCCGGACGCTGTGTGTGTCCTTGTCATCCTACKAACTCGATAGCCAACCGCAGTATTGCATCCTGACCTATCGCCATGCGCCCGAGACCGTGCGTGCCGCGCTGGCAACGGCTTCTGCCGACAGGCGCGAGAAGATCCTAGACGCGCTGGATGCGCCGACCATCAGCCTTCAGGAATGCAGCTCGATGCCGGCCACTCGTTTGTATCGCGCACTCTGTTGATGTCGACACAGCGGGGTGGCCGCCCGATTGCCGTTTTCCGAGTGGTGCTGGCCGACCCGGATACGACGGATGCCATCCTGCAGGACATCCTCGACGAGCAGCGCGCGCTGGCGGCGGCCAGCCCAGGCATGGCGCCGCTGACGGCGCTAGTGGGGCGCCGGGCGCCGTGTGAGGATTTGCAGCAGGCGGGCGCCATTCCCCGACCGTATGTCGCTGGTAACGGTCCGGCGAGTACCATCATTGCGGCAGCTCACCATCGGACGCGAATCCAGCTGTCAAACGGAGAATTCAATGATCGTCAGCCACAGCCTCCGAAACCTTCGCCAGAAAATTGGCCGTCTTCGCAGGTGTTGGCTCAATCCTCGACGCCAGCGCCAGGCGGATAGAGATTGGACTGCCAATTATGTCTTTATACACAACGCCCTCGACCTGAATCTGGCAAACAGAGGCAGGAACAATTGACACGCCAAACTCCGCTGCAACAAGATTCACTACGGAAGAGAGCTGCGGCGCTTCCTGCCCGGCGATGAGATCAAAACCGGCCAGCTTGCAAGCGCCGATAATGACGTCATGCAAGGTAGGACTCGCTTCGCGAGGCAGCAGAACAAAATGGTCCTCCGCCAATGCGTCGAGGGATATCCGGCGTCGCTTCGCAAGAGGATGGGTTGCGGGGAGCACKACCTTCATTGGCTCCACGGCAATGTGCTGCAGTTGAACCCCGGCCGGTGACTGCCCGCTCAAACGGACAAAGGCGACATCGACCCGGCCATCGTTGAGATAGGCGAGGAGTTGTGAAGTATTACCTTCTGCCAGGGTGAGGACAACATTGGGGTAATCCTGCCGATATGCCCGGATCAGCCTGGAGACCACGGGGTTGAACGCGGCGGAGCCGGTAAACCCGATGTTGAGGCGCCCGATTTCGCCCCGTCCGGCGCTTTGTGCTTTCTCTACGGCCGCGCGAGTGTCATGGAGTATTCGCCTAGCATCCGTTGCAAAGGCCTCGCCCGCTTCAGTCAGGACCACTCCATGCCCGGTTCGGCGAAACAGCTTTACCCCTAGCTCGTCCTCCAACACGTGAATCTGCTGGCTGAGAGGCGGTTGGCCAATGCCGAGCCTTTCTGCTGCCCGCGTGACGTTGCGCTCATCAGCGACGGCGAGGAAGTAGCGAATATGCCGCAGTTCCATACGATATCTGGTTTTATATATATCAGAAAGATGCGATAGATATTGGACAGTATATCAGTGAAGGGCCAGAATGCCGCGTATCGTGCCTCGCCGACATCCCGCTGTCTACGACCGCGGAGATGCTACTTGAGGCCAAGGCGACGCTGTTCGAGCAAAGCGTCACCTCCGAACTGAGTTTCGCAAAGTTCTCGGCGCTCCTGTCCGGCGGCTTCGTCAAGCTGGTTCTGCTGGCCCTGATCTGGGGTTACCTCCACCACTTCTGTGCCGGCATCCGTTTCCTGCTGCTCGACGTGCACGTCGGCGTGACCAAGCCGGCCTCGGCCAAGTCCGCTGTCGCCGTGATGGTCATCAGCCTGTTGCTCACCGCGATTTTCGGCCTGAAGCTGTTCGGCCTGTTTTGAGGAGAGTCAAGGTGGCAAATAATAATATCGGTCCCAAGCGTCTTGTCGTCGGTGCGCACTACGGTCTGAAAGACTGGCTCGCGCAGCGCGTCACCGCTGTCATCATGGTKGTCTTCACCGTCGTGCTGGCAGTCGCCTTCCTGCTCTCGAACGGCGCTTCCTACGAAGCGTGGGCAGGTCTCTTCTCCAACCAGTGGATGAAGATCATCACGTTCCTCACCATCCTGTCGCTGCTGTTCCACGCCTGGATCGGCGTACGCGACATCTGGATGGACTATGTGAAGCCGATGGCCGTGCGCCTCGTGCTGCAAGTTCTTACGATTCTGTGGCTCGTCGGTTGCGCGGGCTACGCAGCTCAGATTCTCTGGAGGGTGTAATAAATGGTCGCAGTCAAGACAGGATTGCCGCGTCGTCGCTTTGACGTGGTCATCGTCGGGGCGGGCGGCGCCGGGATGCGCGCATCCCTCCAGCTCGCGGAAGCCGGCCTGAACGTGGCCGTGCTCTCCAAGGTGTTTCCCACGCGCTCGCACACGGTAGCGGCGCAGGGCGGCATCGGTGCCTCGCTCGGCAACATGAGCGAGGACAATTGGCACTATCACTTCTACGACACCATCAAGGGTTCCGATTGGCTGGGCGACCAGGACGCGATCGAATTCATGTGCCGTGAAGCGCCCAAGGTGGTCTACGAGCTCGAACACTTCGGCATGCCGTTCGACCGCAACCCCGACGGCACCATCTACCAGCGCCCGTTCGGCGGCCACACCTCGAACTACGGCGAGAAGCCGGTCCAGCGCGCYTGCGCCGCGGCCGACCGTACCGGCCACGCGCTGCTGCACACGCTGTACCAGCGCAACGTGCGCGCCAAGACGCATTTCTTCGTCGAATGGATGGCGCTGGACCTGATCCGCGACGCCGACGGCGACGTGCTGGGCGTGACCGCGCTGGAAATGGAAACCGGCGAGGTCTACATCCTCGAGGCCAAGACCACGCTGTTCGCCACCGGCGGCGCCGGCCGCATCTACGCCGCGTCGACCAAYGCCTTCATCAACACCGGTGACGGCCTGGGCATGGCRGCGCGCGCAGGCGTGCCGCTGGAAGACATGGAGTTCTGGCAGTTCCACCCGACCGGCGTGGCCGGCGCGGGCGTGCTGATCACCGAAGGCGTRCGCGGCGAAGGCGGTATCCTGCGCAACAAGGACGGCGAGCGCTTCATGGAGCGCTACGCGCCGACGCTGAAGGACCTGGCGCCGCGCGACTTCGTCTCGCGCTCGATGGACCAGGAAATCAAGGAAGGCCGTGGCTGCGGCCCGAACGGCGACTACGTGCTGCTGGACCTCACCCACGTCGGTGCGGACACCATCATGAAGCGCCTGCCGTCGATCCGCGAAATCGGCATGAAGTTCGCCAACGTGGATGCGATCAAGGAACCGATTCCCGTCGTCCCGACCATCCATTACCAGATGGGCGGTATCCCGACCAATATCCATGGTCAGGTCGTGGCGCCGAAGAACGGCAACCCCAACGATGTCGTGAACGGTTTCTACGCGATMGGCGAATGCTCSTGCGTGTCGGTGCACGGCGCCAACCGCCTGGGCACCAACTCGCTGCTSGACCTGGTGGTGTTCGGCCGCGCGGCCGGCAACCACATTGCCGCGACCGCGATCAAGCAGAAAGAGCACAAGCCGCTGCCGGCCGATGCTGCYGACCGCGCCATGTCGCGCCTGGCCAAGCTGGARTCGTCGTCGTCGGGCGAGTACACCCAGGACGTGGCCAACGACATCCGCAAGAACATGCAGTCGCATGCGGGCGTGTTCCGTACGCAGAAGCTGATGGACGAAGGCGTCGAACGCATCCTGGAAGTGACCGAGCGTGCTGCCAACATCCACCTGAAGGACAAGTCCAAGGTCTTCAACACCGCACTGGTGGAAGCCCTGGAAGTGGCCAACCTGGTGGAAGTGGCCAAGGCAACCATGATCTCGGCGGCTGCCCGCAAGGAATCGCGYGGCGCGCACGCGCACAGCGATTTCCCGAACCGCGACGACCAGAACTGGCTCAAGCACACGCTGTTCTACAGCGAAGGCAATCGCCTCGACTACAAGCCGGTGAAGATGGAACCGCTGACGGTGGAAAGCGTTCCGCCCAAGGCMCGGACCTTCTAAGCACCGCGTCGAAGAGCTAAACAGGACCCACAGAAATGAAGCGTATTTTCGAAGTCTACCGCTACGATCCGGACAAGGATGCAGCTCCCCGCATGCAGACCTACGAGGTCGAGCTGGACGGTCACGAGCGCATGCTGCTCGACGCGCTGGTCAAGCTGAAGAAGCTGGACGAGACCATCTCGTTCCGCCGCTCCTGCCGCGAAGGCGTGTGCGGTTCGGACGCGATGAACATCAACGGCAAGAACGGCCTGGCGTGCCTGACCAATATGCGCGAGCTGCCGGACCGCATCGTGCTGCGCCCGCTGCCCGGCCTGCCGGTCGTGCGCGACCTGATCGTCKACATGACGCAGTTCTTCAAGCAGTACAACTCGATCAAGACCAGGCCACCAGCCAGCGCCTGGACGACCTGAACGACCCGTACCGCCTGTTCCGTTGCCACAGCATCATGAACTGCGTCGACGTCTGCCCGAAGGGGCTGAATCCGACCAAGGCCATCGGCAAGATCAAGGAGCTGATGGTTCGCCGCGCCGTTTGAGGCGTCGCGATGGCGTTGTCAACCTGCCTATCGCGAGACAAGGCATCGCGCCGCTTCTGCAGCAGAATGTCGAGTTCGGCGCCGTGTTCATCGACCGACTGCCACGGCAAGTAGGGCTCTCCGCGCAGCGGGCCATGGGCCGCTCGAGCCCGACAGCAGTCCTCGCCATATCAGAACAACACGGCAATACATCATGAATCTCAAGCGCGTGAATCACCAGACCACGACTGCGCGCGAGCTCTATGACAGCATGTTTGAACTCTATTCCGATCGGATCAATCCCGGCTCGTTGTGGGCGACAGCCCATGCCGCGAAGAACACCCCGATATAAGCAGCACAAACGCATGTGGCGCGATCTCGGGTCACCGAGATCGCAAGCCCATCACGTCATTGAAACTTTCGTAGGGCAGCGTTGATAGGCAAATTGATTCCATGCCTTGAAAAGATTTTAGAGAATGCCTCAGCCCTGAAAGAGACAGGTTTCCCTAGAAAAATACAATCGTGATGAATTCCCAGCACGAAGCCATAGATTTCGAAACCAAGCAGCCTGGTATCTACGTCCGAAGGGATTTCCCCGCACACTACGGCATCGCGTAACTGCACATCAAGACAGTTACGCCATCCATTTACGACAAACCGCATTGTCTCCCCGGTCAGCTCGTCAGTACTTGCGCAGTATTCGGAAGCGGCACGAAGCAGTAGACACCCCCCATCCTTGAGCACGTACTCGCCCAACCACATGTCAATGATTCGTACAAGCCGCTGAATCCCTTTTGGGGTGTTTCGCGTCACGTCATTCGCATCGCGGAGTAAGGCCGAGTAGTATTCCACCAGCACTTCGGAGATAAGGTCTGCTCGCGACTGAAAGCGGTCATACACCATGCTCTTCGAAATGCCTAATTGTGCCGATAGCTCGTTGATCGAGAACTTGCTCAACCCGTGCATCCTCGCCAACTGAGTCGTGACTCGCATCACGTTCTCTCTTGAAGACCGGACAATTGTCCTTCTGTTGCGTAGTGTATMGCTTGGAACGGAAGTCTGAGTCGTCATATTTACCAAATTCTTCCCCCTGGCCCGTGAGCCAGAGGCGTTGTCACAAACATCGACGCGATGAACTGCCTGAGCCTATGCGACCAACCACCAGCCTGGGCAAAAACGTCAAGATCGCTCGCTTCAGCCGAAATCAATCGCCATGATCGGCCCCGACCCGGTTGCAATCTCCACTGCAAGAGCATCCACTTCTGGTAGCAGCTTTTTGAAATAGAAACGTGCCGTGGCGATCTTTGACGCATAAATTGGATCAGAATMATGGCTTTTGGAGAACGCTAGAGCAGCCATACGGGCCCACATCCACCCAAGCCCCACATGACCGACCAGCCGCAAGTACGCGACAGCGACACTCCCTTCAGTATGAGGGTCGATCTTGGATTGCACTGACACATCCTGCGTCGCGTTTCGCAGCAGGTTGATCGCACGGGACAGTGAGTTTGTGAAGTCCCCCATTTCTGGGTMGGCGGCATGCGTTTCAATGAATTCTGTGATGATTTTGAGGAAAATCTCAAGCTTCTTACCGCCATCCATCAGAACCTTACGGCCGAGCAAATCCAAAKCCTGAATGCCGTTCGCACCTTCGTAGAGTGGGATAATTCGCGCATCGCGAAGATACTGCTCAACATGATTGTCAGCGATGTATCCGTGCCCACCAAATACTTGCATTGCAAGACTAGTGCATTCAACGGCGAGGTCGCTGCTGAATGCCTTCACAATCGKAGTTACAAGAGCAGAGAGCTCCGCCGCCTGATGGCGGATTTCGGGGTCTTTGGTGGCATGCTGCGTGTCAGCAAGTTGGCATGCCCACCATCCGAATGCACGTGCTCCCTCGACGTATGCTTTCTGAGTCAGGAGCATACGACGCACATCCGCGTGCTCGATAATTGAGTCTGCGGGGCCCCTTCTAGCCGATTCCTTTGGAGACCTGCCTTGCAAACGATCCTTGGCATAGGCTAGCGCCTTCTGATACGCCGCTTCCATCAGTCCAATTGCATTGACACCGACAAGAAGTCGCGCATGGTTCATCATGACGAACATCGCCGCCAGCCCCTTGTTCACCTCACCCACGAGATATCCGGTCGCACCGTCAAAGTTCATTGTGCACGTGGCATTTGCATKAATCMCCATCTTGTGCTCGAGAGAACCGCAAAAGACCGCGTTGCGCTCTCCCAACTCCCCTTTGGAGGACACCAGGATCTTCGGAACAAGGAAGAGAGAAATGCCCTTGACGCCAAGCGGAGAGTCCGGAAGCCGCGCGAGTACCAGATGGATGATGTTGTCCGTGAGATCGTGCTCACCGCCCGATATAAATATCTTCGTACCCGTGATGGCGAAGGTGCCATCGTCATGCGGAATAGCTCGAGTTCGCAAGAGTCCAAGATCGGTTCMTGCGTGTGGCTCGGTCAAGCACATCGTTCCCGCCCATTCGCCAGATACCAGCTTCGGCAGGTAKAGCTCTTTCTGCGCTGCCGTAGCGTTTGCAGCTAGACAAGTATAGGCCGCCTGTGACATTCCCGGATAAGCTGCCCACGCCATGTTGGCACCGGCGAAGATCTCTAGAACTGCCGCATTCACGGTGTTGGGTAGACCTTGACCGCCATGCTCCGGGTTACATCCCAGCGACGTCCAGCCTGCTTCAATGAACTGCTGATACGCCATTTTGAACCCGTCGGGTGTGGTAACCACACCTGCGGAGGGCATGGAGCATCCCTGGCGGTCCCCAATGTCGTTCAATGGTGCCAGCACTTCTGTCGCGAACAGACCAGCCGCCTCTATCACCTGGTCTATTGTCTCGGAACTCAGGTCATCAGCTTCGGAAAACGCGGGAGGGGTTGTCACATCGAGCAGTTCGTGGAGCACGAACTGATATTCGCGAACTGGAGCGTGATAGGCGTTCATAGCTATTGTTGGCGAGTTGCCGTTTATTTTTGAGAAAGAATGCGAGATTCGATACGATCAGCTGAGCCTACGTACTTTCCCGATCGGGTGCCATGCGAGAGCGCAATTCTCTCCGTAGGATTTTTCCAACCGTGGACTTAGGCAGAGAGTCCGCTAGCGTAATGTGCCGCGGCACCTTATAGGGCGCCAGATGAGCGCGACAGTGTGCTTCCACCTGCTCCGTTGTTAGGTTCACGTCCCCGCGCGGCACGACAAAGAGATGTGGTACTTCTCCAGAGCGTTCATCTGGAACGCCAATGCACGCCGACTCCAAGACATTCGGCATCATTGCCATGACAGACTCAATCTCATTTGGATAAACGTTGAAGCCTGAGACGAGAATCATGTCCTTCTTGCGGTCCACCATTCTCATGAAGCCCTGCTCGTCCATGGTCACGATGTCCCCCGTTTTGAACCAACCGTCGGTAGAAAACGCCTTCTTTGTTTCCTCCTCCCGGTTCCAATAGCCGTTGAAGAGTTGTGGCCCCCTGATAAGAAGCTCACCTGGGGATCCAAGCGAGACATCATCCCCACCCTCGTTCACGATCCGAACATCAGTAGATGGTGCAGGGAGGCCGATCGTTCCACTTCGGCCGGGAGGATTGAATGTAGCGCTGGGTGAAGTCTCGGTCAGACCGTACGCTTCAGTAACGGCGGGCGCGCCGATTGCGCGCCAACGCGTCGCGACGGCTTCATGGATTGACGCCCCTGCACCAATAACCAGCCGAGTCTCGCTGAAGTCGACCGATTGAAGTTCAGGTTCGTTGACCAAGGTATTGAACAAGGTATTGACACCGATGAAAATCTGAAATGGATGCCGCTTCATTTCGGCAATCACAGTAGCGGCATCGCGGGGATTGGGAACTAGACGATTTTCAACACCTAGCGACAGTCCCAGCAGTGCGGTCGCGAGTGGAAAGACGTGGTAGAGAGGCAGCGGTGTAATCATCGATGCCTTCATTCCGGTTAATGCGAACCCAGTCCAAGTCGAAACCTGCGCCAGACTTGCGCAAACGGACTTGTGCGTGAGAATCGCCCCTTTGGATAGACCTGTCGTACCACCGGTGTACTGCAGAATGGCAATGTCTTGAGCCGTCTGAGTGACTTCGACAAGTCGGCTCCTGCCTCCACGCAGGATCGCGTCGGCCAACGCTCTGGCATTCCCTTTGCCGTCGGCTTCGTCTTGCTGGACAGGCTCAGCATCAGTCGCCGCGAGTTCGCCAACAATCGCCCCCAGTCCGACAACAGTCGCTGTTAATACCTGCGCGATGCTGGTTTCGGCCAGTACTTGCTGCAATGACTGCTGCAACTGCTCCGCGACAATAATGCAGGTAGCGCCAGAATCCTGTAGCTGGTACTTAAGTTCCCGTGGCGTATATAGAGGATTGACCGGAACCGCCACCATCCCCGCTCGGAATACGGCTGCCAGGCCGATCATGAACGCAGGACAACTTGGCAGCATCAGGGCTACCCGGTCGCCTTTCTTCAATCCCGACTGTTGGAAGAAGGTAGCAAGCGCCTCGGATAGGAGACCAAGTTCTCTAAAGGTCAGCGACTCTTCCAAGCAAGTGAGCGATGGACGGTCCGCGAACAAGTTGACTACCTGCGCAATCTTTGATMCTAGCGTCGCCTCTTCGTCGATCTCAATCTCAGTTGGCATCTCGGGCGGATAGGATCCATGCCAGCGCTTGGCTTCCATTTCAATGTCTCCTTGATAGTTGTTATACCCCGGTTGAATCCGTGGGCTGTATCGCACAGTGCCTGCCAGGCTGCATGACGAATTCTATCTCGCTTGTCATCTCGTGGACCCCCCTCGAAGGGGAAACGCCACCAGCTGGTTCGACTGTAGTTTAACGTTCGTTTGGTAAACGATCGTAGGTTACGTACAGGAGCATGTCAACAGGTATTCATGGCAGGGAACGCCGCAGGGACCTAGGTCAGGCCTACAAGTACCGCAGCGCGCCGGTGTTGGGCTATGCCAATGCCTGCCGGCGTGGCGGTCGTTTTCCTAAACGATCGTAATGCTATAATTTCCACACATTGACTCATTCATGGTGAACGGAATGCGGTACTCAAGCACTCACAAGCAGGAGACACGAGAGAAGATTCTGAACAGCAGCCGAGCGATAGCCAAGACGGGCGGATTCGATTCAACAGGCGTCGATGCCTTGATGAAGGCGATTGGGCTCACCGGCGGCGCTTTCTATAGTCATTTCGATTCGAAGGCGGAGTTGTTTGCTGCTGTTATCGAGCAAGAGCTTTCCAACAGCACGGAAATGCTTGCGGGCAAAGAGACAGATGAAGATCATTTTGTGAAACGTATCCGCAGTTACTTGAGCAGTTCTCATGTGCTGCATCCAGAAACAGGCTGCGCCCTACCGACCTTGGGACCAGAGATTGCGAGGGCCGACGCCTCAGTCCGCAGCTCCGTAGAGCAAAGTGCAAGAAAGCTGCAGAGCAGTTGGAAGAATCGCCTGGATGATTCTGATGCAGCCTGGGCTTTGCTAGCGCAGTGCGTGGGCGCCATCTTGCTCGCACGAGTGGTTGAATCAGACAGGACTAGACAGCAGATTCTCGCGTCTAGCCGCCGCTTCCTTGGGCGGTCCATCGAGCAACTCGAACCGCTCACCAAGACTTAACACAACGCAAAGGTTAGCAAAGGTCGCTTGAAGTTAGCAGCCCTGCAGGATCATTTTGTTAGGGCCTCTAAGGAGCGCAGCCGTCGGCTGAGCATGTTCGGCGCGATGCCTAGCGACCTTTCGAACTGATTGTAGTGTCTCCCGCCCTGTAATACCTCGCGCAAAATTAGTAGCACCCAGCGTTCGCCTGAAACTTCATCGCGCGATCAGCCGCACTCTCGTATAAAGGCTTTCGACGTTTTTCAATGATGAAGACATGGCGGAKAACATAGCATTTGGTTGCAGGCACAGCATCTGCGGACGCCCTGGCTAGGAATTGAAGTGCGACCGACTAATCCCACAGCGAACGGCGTCCAGACGCGATGATGTACGTTTAACTAACCGCGACGATCTGACAGGAGCCGCGCGAGGCGATGCGCAATCAACTGTTCGGCCTCATCCATAATCCGATCGATCAAGGCCTGTACGGTCGGGACATCTCGAATCAGGCCCGCCACCATGCCGCAACTCCAGGCACCCGCGTCCATGTCCCCATCGACCATGACCCTGGGATAAACTCCAGCTACCTGTTCGTAGATATCATCGATTTGCAGTTTCCCCCCCTTTTCCCGCTCGATGTCCAGGATCCGCTCGACGCCCGCGTTGCTTAAGACTCGCTCCGTATTGCGCAGCGGGCGCATAACAAGGCGAGTATCAAGTTCTGATGCGCTGACAATGGCCTGCTTGACGTTTTCATGTACTGGCGCTTCCTTTGTAGCGACGAACCGGGTTCCCATATTCATACCATCGGCGCCAAGCGCTAGCGCCGCGACAAGACTGCGTGCGTCCGCCATGCCGCCTGATGCCACAAAGGGAATCTTTAGTTCATCCGCGGCTCTGGGCAACAGGATCATGTTGGGCACATCGTCTTCCCCTGGATGTCCACCGCACTCGAAGCCATCGACGCTAACCGCGTCACAGCCAATCTGCTCAGCCTTCAGCGCATGCCGCACAGAAGTGCACTTGTGAATAACCTTGATACCGGCTGCCTTGAGCAAAGGCATGAATTCTTGCGGGCTGCGACCGGCGGTCTCGACAATGCGCACGCCCCCTTCGCGGATCGCGGCGATATATTCTGCATAGGGCGGCGCGGCGAAAGTAGGCAGGAACGTCAGATTCACGCCAAACGGCTTGTCGGTCATGGCAGYGCAGCGCGCAATTTCGCGTGCCAGTAGCTCCGGCGTCTTTTGTGTCAGAGCGGTAATGATTCCGAGACCGCCGGCATTCGAAACTGCGGACGCCATCTCGGCGAGTCCGACATAGTGCATACCGCCCTGAATGATTGGATGTCGGATGCCAAACATCTCGGTAATACGAGTCTTCATAATGTTCACGTGTTCAGTCTTAGAAATGCAATGGTGTCGGCTTCTTTCGCTACGCGCATGCGGGGTTGGACAGGAACCGCCCCAACACTACCGGTATCACTGAAACAAAGTGCCGCCTTCGGCGTGCTCGAGTCGCCTGCCCGGCACTGTCATCAGGCGAGAGGACGGTTGTCGTTGTAGGAGGCACGAAGCTCGCGCTTTAGCACCTTACCAATCGGACTGCGGGGCAATGAATCGACGATAACGAGGTCCGCCAGGCGCTGCATCTTGCCGATGCGCTCATTGGCCCAAGCCTGCAATCCCTCGCCCAACTGTTGCGCCCCGGCGCGCAGAGTGACAAAGGCGACAGGAGTCTCGCCCCACCGTTCCGACGGCACGCCAATAACTGCCGCCTCGGAAACATTAGGGTGATTCACAAGCACCTGCTCCAGGTCGCTTGGATAGATGTTGAAGCCACCAGAAATAATCATGTCCTTTCGTCGGTCCATTAGCACGAKAAAGCCGTCCTCATCAAAACGGCCAACGTCACCTGTGCGAATGAACCGGCGGCCCTCGCTGTCGTACCACTCTGCTTCAGCCGTCTTTTCGGGCTGCTTGTAGTAGCCGGTCATCATGGCAGGCGAGCGGCCCACGAGTTCGCCAACCTCGCCAAGCTCGAGTTCGCGGCCTTCCGAATCGATAATGCGCACTTCGTCACCGGAGATTGGCCTTCCKACGGTGTGGAGCTTATCGGGATATTCATGCGCTCGCAGTTCGAATGTCGCCCCGCCCTCCGTCATACCGTAAAACTCCGTGAGCTCGCCTGGCCAGCGTCGCAGGATATCTGCCTTGAGCGCCGCGGAAAAAGGAGCACTGGTGCAGAAGCGGTTGTGCAGCGAGGAAAGATCGTAGCGATCGAAGTCCGGATCCTCCAGCAAGCGCTTGTACTGCACCGGTACCAGCATGGTATGCGTGGCACGGCAACGTTGAGCAAGCTCGAGATATTGGGATGCATCGAACTTCGGCATCAAGATGACTGTGCCTCCCAGTGCTAGCGTCGGGATAAAGCTAACCAGCGTGGTGTTGGAGTACAGCGGTGTGGAGATCATCGTGACCGCATCGGGTCCGTAGCCGCGCTCTGCGCTGCGCACGGTGTAAGCGTGGCGCATTGCGTGCGACTGTACGATTCCCTTGGGCGTGCCAGTGGTGCCGGACGAGTAGATGATGTTGAAGGCCCATTCCGGCTGGATGTMAACAGGCCACGACGCGCTGCCCTTAGGGGCGAGCCACGCGTCGTACTCCTGGGTGTCGACTCGGATGAAGCGGATTCCCGTCGGCAGCTTTGCCATCGCCAGTACCTRTTCGACGGGCCCATCAATAAAGACAATGCGCGCCCCGGAATTGGCGATCATGCTTGCGAGGCTATCAGGGTGCGCATCAGGCGATAGCGGCGCCACCGAGGCCCCCGCGCGCAGGCTACCAAAGAAGACGGCGGCATAGCGGACGGAGCTCTTTGCGCAGATAGCGATGGTGTCCTGCGGGACGATGCTATCGCGTTGCAGTGACGCGGCGCAGCGGCCAACGATGGCGTCGAACGCGGCAAAACTGACCGTCTCTCCCTCACAGATGATGGCCGGATGCTCTCCACACGCAGCGGCGCATTGGTGAATCATGTCCGGCAGGCTCGTAAAAGCCGTAACGACAGACCGCGGCAGCAAATCCTGAGATTGCATCTGCGTAGGATTGGGGAATTCGTTCATAGTCTCCAGATCTCGTGTGTAGTAAATCCGCGGGAATATTCGACGGGCGCATCGCACCGCGGCTCAGCATTGAAGCGGGCGATGAATCMGCGACTAGACCTCTGGCTTGTAACCAAGCCTGCGAATGAATTCGCCCCACCTCTCCCGATCCTGGCCGAGTTGCTTTGTGAGACTGTCCACATCCCCTAAATCGGGTGGCAGCAGCCGTAACTGCTCGAATCTTTCGCCGAATACTGGCGCGTTCAGCACCCCTTTCACAAGCGCATTGACGTGAACAGCCAGCTCCCTGTCCATTCCTCGTGGGGCGTACAGGTCAAAGCTAACGGCAAGTTGCTCCATGCCCTGGTATCCCAATTCCCTGAACGTCGGAACTCCTGGTGCAAGCTTGGTCCTTGCTGGGCTGCTGATCGCCATAGCTCGCAATCTCCCTTTTTCGACGTACGGCATCACGGTCGACATCACGTCGAACATGACCTGAACTTGCCCGCCGAGTAGATCCTGGAGAGCCGGAGCCGAACCCTTGTAGCCAATATGCCGCATGTCGACTCCGGCCAACTGATTGAATAACAGGCCAGCTAAGTGCGATGATGTGCCGGGGCCGACAGAGGCGAAGTTCGTCTTCCCTGGATTGGCCTTCATCCAAGTGACCAGCCCAGCGAGATCTGTGGCGGGAACCGAAGGGTGCATGTACATGACGCCTGGCGTGCGAGCAATCTGCGCCACAGGCGTGAAATCTTGAACTGGGTCGTATGGTGTCTTGATCGTATATGGAACCAGCGTTAGCGCGTCACTGAGTGTCAGCAAGAGTGTGTAGCCGTCCGGCGCTGCATGAGCGACAGCGCTTGAGCCGACAATCGTCGAACCTCCAGGCTTGTTGTCGACTACGACAACCTGCCCCGTTGCCTTCGTGAGCTCTTGGCCCAACGCACGCGCGAGATTGTCGGTCGCCCCTCCCGCGGGAAACGGCACTACCACGCGGATAATCTTGTTCKGGTACTTCTTTGCTTCCTGCGCAAGAGCTAGATGGCTTGCAAATGTCGTGCCTCCGAACCATGCTGCACCTACAGCCGCCAAGAACGATCGACGTTCCATATGTTGTCTCCTCTTCCGCTGCGATATCACCATCATCATGGTTGCGCGGTTTTTTATTTGTACCTGCCTTTTTTCGTACTCATCTATTTCTTGCGTGCTTTCGTCTTTTGAATCTCCTCCTCAACGTCCCGCAACTGATCTTTTCCGAAGAACATTTCATCACCGACGAAGAATGTTGGCGAGCCAAACGCGCCGCGGGAAAAGGAGTTCTCGGTGTTTTCTAGCAAAATCTGTTTGACTTCGGAATCTGCGATGCGCTCCTGAAATCCCTTACCGTCCAAACCGACAGCATCGAGCGCCGTAGCGATGACGGCCGGATCATCCATTTTCAACCCTTGCTCCCACATATTCTCGAAGACGACATTCACGTAGGACATAAAGGTGTCGTTCTTTTGGGCGGCCACGGCGCCACGCATTATCTGCAAGGTATTGATAGGCCAAAAGGGGTTATGTTGGAACGCCGTCAGACCGTGCCTGGCGACAAAGCGTTGCATCTCCAGCTCCGCATACTCCGGCTTGTTCTTGATTCCCCCAAAGGCTTCGGCTGGCGATCGGTTTCCTGTTAGTCTGAAAATTCCGCCAAGTAGCACCGGAACATACTCAAACTCGACATCTTGACGTGCCTCAATAGCCGGAATGACCTTGTGGCTAAGATAGGAATTTGGACTACCGAAATCAAAGTGGAACTGGACACGTGGGGCACTCATGATGTCTCCTGGACAACGAGCATAGTGAAGTCTGTGTGAAATGTAGCGACGGCCCGCAGGCCGTGCGTGTGTGGCTCGACGCCGGTGCAAGAGGGTGGTCAGCTTCTCCGAGAGTGCCATGATGTCTGAGAACATTCAGACAGTACCGATATCAGGTGTTGGTCGGCCGACCGTGTGGCTTCGAACCGCTCCCTCGCGTCGCCTGCCGAACGCGCCTCAATCGTAATGACACCGGCTAGCTCAACGGCCGAGTTCAATACGAATAGGGAAAACTTCTTTGCGTCGTCGTGTGATGCATTCTGGTCTTTAGACGTCATATATTTCATGAAGATTTCCGGATGGATTTCTGCTTGTGCCAGCGGACTTTTTGCAAATCGCCTTGAGCAATTCTGCCGTTGCACCACGCCGATTAACGCTCTACGCCACTTCGAACAGTCCCGCAGCACCCATCCCGCCGCCGATGCACATGGTGACAACCACATACTTTTCACTACGCCTTTTGGCTTCGATCAATGCATGAGCAACAAGCCTCGCCCCCGTCATACCGTATGGATGACCGATTGAAATGCCACCACCATTGACGTTGAGGCGCTCCGGATCGATATCAAGACGATCCCGACAGTAGATGACTTGGCTTGCAAACGCTTCATTCAGCTCCCACAGTCCAATATCCCCTACCTTCAGGCCATGGCGCTCCAAGAGCTTGGGGACCGCGAAGACTGGGCCAATCCCCATCTCCTCTGGCGCACAGCCAGCGACTGCAATGCCGCGATAAATTCCCAAAGGCTGCAAACCACGGCGCTCAGCCAAGCGGCGTTCCATCAGGATGGAGGCGGACGCACCGTCAGATAGTTGACTGGCATTGCCACCGGTAACTACGCCACCGTCAATTGCAGTCCTAAGCGTTCCCAATGCTTCCACCGTTGTGCCGGGACGGTTTCCTTCATCTCGATCAAGTGTCACCTCACGGAAACTGATCTCCCCCGTGTCCTTGTCCTGGATGGCCATCGAAGTCCTGATTGGCACGATCTCATCCGCAAAAAGCCCCCTCTCCTGAGCAAAGGCAGTACGCCGCTGCGACTCTGCTGCGTAGACATCCTGGGCCTCCCGCGAAATGCCGTACTTACGGGCTACGAATTCGGCCGTCTGCAGCATAGGCATATATGCGTGGGGAACTCGTTCCGTCAAAGCCGGATCAGCGGCACTAGCCATCCATTCGACAAAGCGGTCCTGCACCAGCGAGATGCTCTCTTGCCCGCCTGCGGCAACTACATCCATACCGTCCGCCATAATCTGCTTGGCCGCCGTGGCCACGGCCATCAAGCCAGAGGCGCACTGGCGGTCAATGGTCTGTCCAGCGACGCTGATTGGCAATCCGCCGGCCAGAGCACCAAGGCGGCCAAGATTCATCCCCGCTGTACCTCCAGGCATCGATGTACCGACAACGACGTCCTCGATCTCTTCCGGCGCTACTCCTGCGCGTTGAACCGCATGCGCAAGAACGTGGCCGATTAGGGAAGGCGATTTCGTGTTGTTCAGGGAACCCTTATAAGCACGACCGATCCCGGTCCGCGCCGTAGAAACAATGACTGCTTCGCGCACACTACGCTCCTAATGATGACAATATGGGCAGACACAAGTCGCCGCTCTATTGATCCGTATAGACGAAGGGGCACCGACTTTCGGTCGTCCGGGACTTCCTCTCGCTGGCAATCTGAGCCGACATGCAGGATCAATAGCAGAAGACGACAAGCTGATTTGATTACCAGTTTTCGATCCAGGGACGCAGGTCCAACTCGAATGTCCAGGCATCACGCGGCTGAGAATGGAGGTACCAATAGTTCTCTGCGATATGCTCCGGGTTCAGGATGCCATCTTGGTCTTTCAATGCATAACGGTCAGGGAAAGTCGAGCGAATGAACTCGGTGTCGATAGCGCCATCGACCACAATATGTGCGACGTGAATATTCTTGGGCCCGAGTTCGCGCGCCATGCTTTGTGCAAGCGCGCGTAGAGCATGCTTCGCACCTGAAAAAGCAGCGTAATTCTCTTTACCTCGCAGCCCTGCAGTCGCACCCGTAAAGAGAATGGTGCCCCGTTGTCGCCTGACCATGCGTCGGGCCACTTCCCGGGCATTCAGGAAACCTGAAAAGCAGGCCATTTCCCAKATCTTGAAGTACTTGCGCGCGGTCTCCTCAAGGATTGAACTAGGCACATTGGCTCCGATGTTGAAGACGAGCACTTCGATTGGTCCAATCTCAGACTCGATCTTTTCGATAAGTGCCACAACCTCATCTTCCTTGCGCGCATCCGTGCCAAAGGCGTAGGCCGTACCCCCTGTACTCCGAATCGACTCGACCAACGGCTCGAGCTTATCCGCAGAACGGCGGGTTACGCAGGCAACCATGCCTTCCGCGGCGAAACGTCGGGCAATCGCTCCACCTGTCGAGTCGCCCGCTCCKATTACGAGCGCTACCTTCTGCTCTTTTGCATCCATCCTGTCGCCCTCCTTTATTGATGAACTATCGTTTAGTTAACGGACGATAGTTCATCACGAGGACAGCGTCAAGAGCAACATACCCGCATGAACCCGCTGCTGCGATCGACTCGCGTCGACCATTCATCCGTGCAGTTACTGAGGACGCATTACGCGGGTGGCGGGGAGGATACCCTTCCCCATTACAGAGACCGCCTTCGCGGTGGATATGCGAGGAGCCGATCCTCGAATTGAGTGCGTACGGACGCCCGCCGGACTCTTCTAACGCGGCCTGCATAGGGCAGCTCCACGGGTGGCATGGACCGTATCCGGCACAGATTGTTGCGCAATGTGCCTATGAGCTACTCAACGGTAGCTACGGTACTTGTCTTGCAAGCTGACCAGTCATATTATACAAAGGTTGATTGAAGGACGGACGGCATGGGATCAGGGCCTGGTACGCCGACCCAAGGAAATTTGTCGCCACGATGCTGACGCTATGCGCGAGGGAAGATTCGCATCTGACGGGACAGGCCGTGGCCGTTGACGGCGGGATCTCGGCACTGTGATCGCACGCCAACGAGGAAATGCTCGTGGGTTTTGCACAGCCCCCAAAGTTTTGAACTCAACCACCGCGCGCCGGCGTTCATGGACGACGGGAGAAGATCTTGGAGAGCAAGGCGTGTTATGGATAGCGATAACGGTTACGTCTGGCACTACACAATAGGGACGCTCCTCGTCGCTATTGCGCACTCGAGGCGGCTGATGCCGGCAGTTACGCACGCGACAGCACCGCGTTCGGGCGACGAAATACTGTGGTTCTCACGCAATCAGCAGTGGGACCCGTCCGCCTTGGCTGACAACAGATTGAGTGGAGCGAAGCAATTGCTTTCGCGTGCCGCGCTACATGCGCGGTTTGGCCTGTACCGCTTTGGCTTGCCTGAGGGGGACATACGCCTGCTGCCGTGGCCGACGGTGACACGTGTGGCCGATATCGATGTGCGCGAGGCCATGGAGATGGTCGCCAGCGGCCTGCGTTGCGGCGCGGCCCCCACCGACTGGGTCGGCGCGCTGACAGCGATTCCGCTCCGTGACCTTCACCTCGAAAGATGGACCGGCGCCGCCTGGATGCCGGCAGCCCTCGATGAACTTTTGGCCAAGGTAGCCTGACGAAGGTTTACGCGTCCAGCGAGTTTGACCGGTAGCCCTCAGAACCCTCGACGATACCAGCCACAAGCATTTCACCCGGGGATCTCGCCTTGCCCGATGCAACTGGAGCATTTCTGATCCACGCGTCTGTCTGCTGCGGGTTGCACAATCACCGCAATCTGATGCGGCCCGCCGAAGACTCTGACAGTCGACAGCGCGATCGACGTGATGTGCCCTCCGATCCGGCTACACTTGTCACTACGCCGGCCCGGCCCATGTAGGACCGTGAAATTCCCCAAGACGTATAGCGGTCGGATCGCTGATTGATTCGCCGCACAGCAAATTCTGATCGCTAACGACGTTCTTAACGCCTGCGACCTGCAGGAAAGACCCGGCATCTTTCACCGTGGCCGGCTGTTGCGTGCCTCMTTGGAAGGGCTGCAGAAATAGCGCCGACGCGTTMGCACGAGTCGCTCTGGAAAACCCTCCGGCACAATCGGCCTTCGAGCAGACCTGGCACGACGGCTTCACTCGTTCGCTCGCAATCCGAGCGCGGCAGGTGCGCGATCTTGCTTAGACGCTGACATTACCGGCGGCGAGTAGAGAAGCCCGATCCGGTGGCGAGGACTAGCATGAGTTCGTATTCCTGCCGTCCTTGGCTCTCAATTCGGAGCTATGGCGCGCACGGTCATATTGTTCTTGTCATCCTCTCCAACGCCCTCTTTCTCGGTCGTCAGCGAGAGCTGTTCTACCGGATAACCGTGATGTTCCCAAGCATCAAGGCCGCCTTTCAACGCACGCACGTGCCGAAATCCCTTTCGACGCATTTGTTGCGAAATCGTCTTCGCCGTTGCTTCGTTAGGGCAAACGCAATAGACCACAAGATCACGTTCGAGTAGCGCCTGATCGACTTTCTCGGGTGAAGCCAAGTCAATTGGTATTGCGCCCGGGATGCCGTGTGGTTCTGCATGGCGCACCGCTTGTGGGCGAGCATCGAGAATGACAGGCGGACGCTCTGACCGCATCATCTCATCAAGCTGATGAGGTGTAATCCGAATATGCGCGAGCCAGCGACGGAAACGTAGCCGCTGAATCCATCGGTATGCCACAAACAACGCCGCGACAGCAAGGAGAACTTCGGCAACAGTTACGCCCTGCGCACTCACCAGGGACATCATCCTGGTCAACTGTGAACCAAATAGCGTTCCTCCAGCGAGCCACACCCCTGACCACATCGCGCCGCCAGCGATGTCCCACGAGAGAAAAACTCTTCGGTCAATCTTGGTGGTACCAAGGAGCGGAGACGCGATAAGTCCAAGACCAGGGACGAACTTMGCTACAAGCAGCAGTGGTGCCCCATAACGCTCGAACCAGGCGGTGGCCTTCCGTAGGCTCGAGTCCAGCGATAGAGATACTCGGACTAACCGTGCGAGGAGACGCCGACCATACAGCCGTCCAAGCGCAAACCATAGTCCATCCGAAATGAGAACAGCGGTGACCGCGGCCAAGAATACTGAACCGAAGGAGACGAAACCAGCMGCTACCTGAGAGCCAGCTAGGAGAAGCATCGGTGCCGCGGGAACCGGCGCGCMAAGTTGGGTCACCAGGACGCTGAGAAATACTACCCACGTTCCCCATTCGGAGATTAAGGCTGGGGAGAAAAATGTCATCAACAATCGACTCCGCTTACTATTGACGGTCGACCATGTCGCAAGTAGCGCACGCGTCGATGCGTCGCATTGTCACACAAGCGAGGAGATCCTGCGTCGCACGGGGAAAAGTGATAGCCCTCCAGTTCCTCCCTCGATACAAACATGAATCTATACGACCCCGGAGATCGAACCGATGCACACGAAATTCTGCCCTTGAAAACTAAGATGACC
The DNA here is from genome assembly GCF_056396525.1 of Cupriavidus sp. 05T41. Taxonomy (NCBI): domain Bacteria; kingdom Pseudomonadati; phylum Pseudomonadota; class Betaproteobacteria; order Burkholderiales; family Burkholderiaceae; genus Cupriavidus; species Cupriavidus sp. 05T41. The sequence continues at coordinate 629 of NZ_JBFTLQ010000078.1, read as the reverse complement.
GGTCATATACTGTCGGTTTGGGGAAGGTTCGATCACGTTCTTCAAAATTTTGACTCGCAAGGAGAAGTTCCGGAATCTTGTGCGGCGTATTGGATTGCCGAAGTTTCAATTAGAGGCTGAGAGATGAATCGTAGAAATGTGCTGAAGCTGGGTGCACTGTGCCTTATGCCCGCGCTACCCCTTATCGCTAGTGCGGAAAGCGCGAGCGGTCTGAGTTACCAAGTGTTCACTGCCACCCGTCTGGGTCTCAATAGGGACATTCCGCCGGGAAAAGAATCCCTTATGTGGGTTGCTAACTCTTCCACGCTGATTTCTGGGAAGAGCGATGCTGTACTGGTCGACACGTTCCTGACCATAGCGCAAAACGAGGAATTAGCAGACAAGATTGCGAGCACGGGCAAGACGCTCCGAACCATCTACGTMACMCATGCGCATGGTGATCACTTCCTAGGACTGAAAGTCCTCCTTAACCGCTTTCCTGATGCGAAGGCGTTAGYGACACCGGAAGCGGTAGCCAGCATGCGTATTCAGACTGCTCCGGAGACGTTCGATGGCATGTGGCGCAAACTCTTTCCGGGACAGGTTCCGGACGTCATTGCGATTTGCGATCCTATGGAGGGCGACACGAT